>JBKQVI010000436.1:0-24379 GCA_052139985.1 Terriglobia bacterium | reverse complement strand
GTTTTTCTTCCGCAGATGCAGCACGCAGATCATGGCGTCATTGGAGACGTCTAAAACCTCTATCAGGACGGCGTCGTTGCCGGAGATCAAATATGCGGATATGCGATGGCGACACATAGATGTCATCCGGCCCCGGTAGGTAGTTATAGTCCGGCGCACGCAGGAACCCAAAGCCATCGGGGAGGCATTCAAGCACACCCTCGGAGAAGATGAGGCCGTTCTTCTCGGTCTGCGCCTGCAGGATCTTGAAAATCAGCTCCTGTTTACGCAGGCCGGTCGCTCCCACCACGGCCAAGTCTTTCGCGACTTGCGTCAGCGTGGTGATGTTCATCTCTTTGAGCTTACCGATGTCGAGGACTTCACCTTCCTTCAGTTCCTCGATCTTTTCTTCCTGAACTTCATCCACTTTTACTTCGGTCTGTTTCTTTGCGGGCATAGCTTTTCTCTCAAAATGTTGAAATTACCGGTCGTCTGACCGTCCCGTCCGTTGTCCGGGTTCCCCTGCCAAGTCGCTCGCGGAATCGATCCGTTGGCGTAATGGATTGCTCGAGATACCTAAGCAGTCGTACATGTTGCGGCAAGAATCGTCGTACGCAGTTACAAGAGTTTGCGGACCAATTTGTGAGAGGTTGAAAACGGGCGCCCTTCTACGGAACGCACAGAGCGTTTAACTCAACCGATTGGATGCACCTCTACCACGATTGGTTTCCAGATCGTCAGGCAAGTACCCTTCGTCCCTCGAAGGTTTAGTTCGTCATGGGTTCCCGACCCAAGTCTTTAGAAGGGGTCTCCATTGTGGGAGGCGTGGCCTCGCCCGGGACAAGCATGGGCCGAGATTCCAGCTTCTTCTCCAGGGCAATATCGAGCACATCGTCCACTTTATCTACGAAACGAATCGTCATTTCCTGCTGAATATTCGCGGGGATATCCGCCAGATCCTTTTCATTGTCCCGGGGCAGGATAATTGTCCGGTTACCGGCGCGGTGGGCGGCCAGCAGCTTTTCCTTCACCCCACCAATCGGCAGGACCTTTCCGCGTAGGGTGATCTCGCCGGTCATGGCCACATCGCGGCGCACGGCGATTTTGGTGAGGGCGCTTACCAGCGCCGTCGCCAGGGTAATTCCCGCCGAGGGCCCGTCCTTCGGGATAGCCCCTTCGGGAATATGGATGTGAATATCAAGATGGCGGTAAAAATCGGGATCAAGTCCTAACAACACAGCCCGGGACCGCACATAGCTCATGGCGGCTTGCGCCGATTCCTGCATCACATCGCCCAGTTTGCCGGTAAGGAGCAGCTTGCCTTTCCCTTGCATCAGCGTGCATTCAATGGTCAGGATCTGGCCACCGACCTCCGTCCAAGCCAGCCCCGTGGCCAACCCCACTTCGTTAGTCTCTTCTGCCTTTGTATCCCGGAACTTTATGACCCCCAGGTACTCTTTGACCTCGTCCGATCCCACCGCAACTTGCAAAGTGCGGCCTTCCTTCACAACCTTTCGGGCTACTTTACGGCTGACATTGGCGATCTCGCGTTCCAGGTTGCGGACTCCCGCCTCCCGAGTGTAATGGCGGATGATGTTGACAATCCCATCGTCGGTCAAGGTGAGGTTTTCCGCTTTTAGACCCGCGGATTCACGCTGTTTCTTTACCAAAAAGCGTTTGGCAATTTCCAGTTTTTCCGGCTCGGTGTAGCCTTCCAACCGTAAAATCTCCATGCGGTCCTGCAACGGTTGGGGAATGGTGTGGACTACATTAGCCGTGGTAATGAAGAATACCTTTGAGAGGTCGAACTCAACGTCCAGGTAATGATCCATGAAGGTGCTATTTTGTTCAGGATCAAGGACTTCCAGCAGCGCTGCGGACGGATCGCCGCGGAAATCCATACTCATTTTGTCCACTTCGTCCAACAGGAAGATCGGGTTTACAGTGCCCGCCTTTTTCATCATTTGGATGATCTGGCCGGGCAAAGCGCCGATGTAGGTCCGGCGGTGGCCGCGAATTTCCGCTTCGTCCCGAACTCCCCCCAAGGAGAGGCGAACGAACTTCCTGCCCGTTGCTCTAGCAATTGACCTGCCAAGAGAGGTTTTCCCAACACCCGGAGGTCCCACCAGACAAAGAATCGATCCGCGGGGGTTTTTGACGAGCTGGCGCACCGCCAGGAATTCCAAGATGCGCTCCTTGATTTTCTCCAGTCCGTAGTGGTCGTCTTCCAGGACTTTCTGGGCGCGGCTGATGTCGCGGATTTCCTTTGATTTCTTCTTCCAGGGCACCGCGAGCAACCAATCCAAATAATTGCGCGACACCGTGGATTCCGCCGACATGGGCGGCATCATCTCCAGGCGCTTGAGTTCCGACATGGCGTGGTCGAGAGCGTCTTTCGTCATTCCGGCTGTCTCAATCTTCTTCTTCAGCTCATCGATTTCGCTTTTTTCGTTGCGGCCCAATTCCTTTTGGATAGCCTTGATCTTCTCGTTCAGGTAATACTCGCGCTGGGCGCGCTCCATCTGCCGCTTCACCCGGCCCTGAATGGTTCGGTCGACATTGAGTTTTTCGATCTCGATTTCCAGAATGTCGGCCAAGCGCGTTAAACGATCCACGGGATCGAAAATCTCGAGCAGTTCCTGCTTTTCCTCGATGCTGACGTTCAGGTTGGCCGCGATGGTGTCGGTGAACTTGCCAATCTCATCCACTTTCACGGCCGCAATCATGGTTTCGTAATTGAGGCTCTGGGAAAGTTTGACATACTGCTCGAAGAGCGAGGTGGCACGCTGCACCAACTGCTCCAAGCTGGGCGTGGTGACGGGACGGAATTGCTTGGTCTGCACGCTGACGCGGAAGTGGCCTTCCTCATTCGTCATCTTCAAGATCTTCCCGCGTTCCACACCTTCCACCAGGACCTTAATGTTGCCGTCAGGCAACTTCAGGCTCTGGATAATGCTCGCGATTGTCCCTACCTGGTAGATCTCATTGGGCTTGGGCTCGTCAACAGCAGCGTCATGCTGCGTCGCCAGAAAGATCTTCTTATCGCCCGCCAAAGCTTCCTCAAGGGCCCGGATGGAGGTCTCGCGCCCCACCACGAACGGAGTCATCATGTGAGGAAAGATGACCACATCGCGTATCGGCATCATGGGCAGCAGTCGAGTTTCGTTCTTTTCACGGCCAGAAAACATATTGGGATCCATTAACCTGCCTTCTCAAGGAAAGCGGAACTGAAGTTGATTTCGTGAGTCTTCACCATCTCATCGGTGACGACAAATTCGCGAATCTTGCGCTGGCTGGGAAGGTGGTACATCAAGTCCAGCATCAAATCTTCCAGAATCATGCGCAGCCCTCGCGCACCAACTTTTCTTTCCAGGGCTTGGGCGGCGATTGTACTGAGGCTCCCGTCGGTGAACCGCAGTTTTACGTTTTCGAATTCGAAGAGCCGTTGGTACTGACGAACCAGCGCATTCTTTGGTTGCGTCAGGATTTCGATGAGGGACTGCTGATCCAAGTCGCTGAGCACGCTGACAACCGGCAGGCGGCCCACAAATTCGGGAATCAGCCCGTAGTGGATCAGGTCCGTCGGCTGCACTTGCTCCAATGTGGCAATATCGCGCCGTCCAGCCGTGGACGCCGGAGCCGGCGTTTCGGCGTGAAAACCCATAGTCTTCTTTCCCACGCGGTGCTCAATGACTTTTTCCAGCCCAACAAAAGCACCGCCGCAGATGAAGAGAATATTCGTAGTGTCCACCGGCGTGCATTCTTGGTGGGGGTGTTTGCGCCCTCCCTGCGGCGGAACGTTGGCCACTGTTCCTTCTAAAATCTTCAGCAGCGCCTGTTGTACTCCTTCGCCCGAAACATCCCGGGTGATGGAGGGGTTTTCGTCCTTTTTTGATATCTTGTCGATCTCGTCGATGTAAATGATGCCCTGCTGGGCGCGGGCCACATCGCCGCCGGCGCTTTGCAGGAGCTTCAAAACTATATTTTCAACATCCTCGCCAACGTATCCTGCTTCCGTCAGCGTAGTCGCGTCGGCAATGGCAAATGGCACTTCCAGGACGCGCGCCAGGGTCTGTGCCAGCAATGTCTTGCCGGTGCCCGTTGGCCCGATCAGCAGGATGTTGGATTTAGTCAGCTCCACGTCACTGCGGATACGGGTCAGAATGTTGCGTTTGTAGTGGTTATAGACTGCCACGGCGAGCTTCTTCTTGGCTTTATCCTGGCCTACCACGTACTGATCGAGGAATGTTTTGATTTCCGCCGGGCGCGGCAACTTTGTTTGCGCCGCTGGCACGCGCTCGCTACGATCTTCCTCGAGAATGCTATTGCATACCGCCACACACTCGTCACAGATGTAGGCGCGTGAATGGTCCCCCGGCGAAGAGATCAACTTCGCCACGGCATCCTGAGGCTTCTGGCAAAAGGAGCAGTGAAGCAATTCCTCGGTACCAGGGCGTTTCAAATTCATCTCCGTGGTCTACTTGTGCTTGTAAATGATTTCATCAAGGATGCCGTACTCGTGCGCTTGCTGGGCACTCATCCAGAAATCACGTTCCACGTCGCGCTCAATCTTCTCAATCGGTTGATTCGTATGCTTTGCAACGATTTCGTTCAGGCTGGCACGAATGCGCAGAATTTCGCGGGCTTGAATATCAATATCGGTCGCCTGTCCCGAAACTCCACCACTGGGTTGGTGAATCAAGACGCGGGCGTTGGGGAGGGCATAACGCTTGCCGGGGGTGCCGGACGCGAGCAAAACCGCGGCCATGCTGGCGGCCTGCCCGATGCAGATCGTTGCCACATCGGGACGGATAAACTGCATCGTATCGTAAATGGCCATCCCCGCAGTAATCGTGCCTCCCGGCGAATTAATGTAGAGAGAAACGTCCTTTTCCGGGTCCTCGGCTTCCAGGAAGAGCAGTTGCGCGGTCACCACGTTAGCGATGTTATCGTCAATCATGGTCCCGATAAAAATAATATTGTCACGCAAAAGGCGAGAATAGATGTCGTAAGCACGCTCACCACGGTTGGTCTGCTCCACCACCATGGGAATCAACGTCATGTTAGGCTGGTTGCTCATGTTCTTTATCTACGGACACTCTCGAACCGGGCCAGGAAATTACGCATTTTTCCGAATGATTTTCGCGTTGCGGTAAATGAAATCCAGCGCTTTTTGATTTCGGCGAGTAGACTTCAGTGTATCCAGCTTCCCGTCGCGTGTCAAGCGCGTCTTCAATTCCGCCGCAGTCATGCGGCTGTCCTTCGCCATTCCCCGGATTTCGTCGTCCACTTCTTCTTCCGTTAACTCAATCTTCTCGGCGTCGGCCAACCGGCCCAGGACCAATGCCACGCGCACTTCCTTTTCCGCCTCGGATCTGGCATCCTCGCGGACTTTTTTCCAATCTACCTGGGTCTCCCTTGGGTCGATTCCCTGCGACAAAAGTTGTCTTAGAGTCCGCTCAATCTTCCGATCCAATTGAGCTTCCACCAGCACCTCGGGGACCGGGAACTGGTTTAACTCGAGGAGTTTTTCCGCCAACTTTTGTTTGGAGCCCACTTCCGCCTGCCGCTTGGCGTTCTCAGCCAAGTCCTGGCGCAGCTTTGTGCGCAACTCCTCCAGCGACGCAAACTCGCTAACGGACTTGGCCAGTTCGTCGTCCGCAGAAGGGACCACCTTCCTTTTGATGCTTTGAATCTCTACTCGGTAACTAAAAGTTTTGCCCGCCAGAGTTTTCTGGGGGTAATCCGCCGCGTAGGTAACGGGAAATTCTCGGACCTCTCCTGCCTTGGCGCCTCGCAGGTTTTCGGTAAATGCTGCTACCGTGTGTTTTCCGCCCAGGTGAACCTCCGCCTCCTTCGCTTCCGCGGGTTGGCTGTCTGGGGAGGAGGTGTCCTGACCACGGTAGCTCACGGTAAGATGGTCGTCGTCCGCAGCGGGACGGTCAGTGACCACTTCGAATGTCGCGGCGCTTTCTTGCAGATTGGCAACTGCCTTATCCACGTCGGCGTCGGTGACCGCCGGCTGCTCCTCTTCGACTTCTAGCTCCTTGTAATGCTGAAGATCAAACTCCGGATAGATCTCGAAGGTTGCCTTACAACTCAGCGGCTCGTTGTCCTCGAATTTCAGCTCTTCGAATCGCGGTTGTCCGACGATCTCCCACTTTTGGTCTTTCACCGCCGTTTGGAAGAAACGTGGGATCAAGGTTTGGGCAACTTCACTTCGAATGTCATCGCGAAAATGTTGCCGGATAAGAGAGGTTGGTGCGTGGCCGGGGCGAAAGCCCGGAATCCGTGCTCGCTTGGCAAACTTCCCCGCAACGGAATCGACTTCGCGCTGCACGGCATCTAGAGGAATTTCAATAGTCAGTTCTTTTTTACAGGTTGTGGCTTCCACAGCGCCTCGAAGGCAATTTTAGAAGGTGAAATGCGGACGGCAGGGTCACTACAACGAACCCGAATCCGATATGAAAAGCCCGAGTCCCACCCGGTAGGCGTCCGAGCCTCCTTAGACCCGAACAACTTGAGTATAGCACAGGCTTATGTGCTGTCAATATTTGACCGGCCTTGAAGAATCGCGAAAAACCGCCGTAAGCCCCTTTGAATATCGCCTGACTGTCCGTGGCACGTTTCTTACCGGGAGTAAATGCGCACCCATTGACCACGCCGTTCCATCTCTACCAATAAGCGCAGGTGGTAGTGCGCCGCCAAGACCTGCGGGGCAATCTGCGGGTGATAATCAAAGTACCGTCCCTGCAATTTCAGCCATTCTGGGAAGCGCGTCACCCAGTTGCCGGGCGGCTCCCACCTGCGGGAGTAGAGATAGAGCAGGTCGAAAGATTCCACCGGCACGCCAGCGAACTCCTGAAGCGCGAAACCCTGCACTGGCACTACGTGCAACGGCCTGCTGATATACCCAAGATACGGGCTGGTGAGTTCGTTTGTCGCCGGCCATGCCGTCAGAATCCGCGGCTGGCCCGGTTGTGCTTCCAGGAAATGCGCTGCTTGCTCATGCAACCGGACGAAGTCCGCGTAAGCGACGTTATCCTCAAATGGAAATGGGTAAGGTGGATTAATGAACCAAGCCCATATAAAAAGGATCGCCGATGTCGCCAGTATGAGGCGGGACCAGAAGCGCGGCAAGCGTGTCACCATGGCCACTGCGACGAGGTAGAAAAAAGGCATGACGGGCAGGAGATAGCGTGGCAGAATGGCGCCCCCCACCAAACTCAACAGAAGCAGATACACAGCCGTGAGTCCCGCCGCCAGAAAGAGGAACGCCCGCCAGGGGGGAACTTCGCATGCGGGACATGGGACTCGGGATACGGGGCTCGGTTTTCGGGTCGCTCCCAAGTCCCGAGTTCCGAGTGCCGTTTCCCTTGTCCCTTGTGCCGTGCCTCGTGTCCCGTGTCCCGTGTCCCGCGGTCTGTGCTTTCGCCCCCACCAGATTCCCACGGGGACCGAGACCGTCAGCAGACAATTGAACCCGCCGATGAAGAGCTCAGAGGCGCGCCGAAGCAAGGTCAAGAAAACCCGGACCGGGGCAACCGTGGAATACAAGTTGTAACTAAGGTATTCGCGGTTACCCGTCCAGTAGCCTGTGATGTGGTGGTAGTAAAGCGCCCAGGCCGTAAGTGGGACGAGCGGCGCAACGAGGGGCACCCAAGCGAAGAGGTGATGCCGCAGTCCCCCGGCAGACCCGCGTGCCTTCCGCCACATATAGAGCCACACGACCGGCAGCAGAACCACGGCAGTTTCCTTGCTGAGAACGGCCAACGATGCGGCCAGAGCGAAAAGCCAAGGCTGCTCGCGGAGCAGAAAGAAAATCGACAACGTGGTGAAAAGCGCGGCGGCAATATCCAAGTGCGCCAAGGTGCTTTGTGCAAAGAAGAGCGGTGATAGAACCAGGAGCAGCGCGCTCCAGGCTGCAATTTCACGATTGGCCACCCGCCGCCCCAACTCGTAAAGCACGGTGACTGTGGCCGCTGCGACCAGCGTCATCGCGGCGCGAGTTGTCCATGGAGAATATCCGAAAAGACGCCAAGCAAAGCCCAGATACATCATGATCAACGGCGTATGTCCACTGGGCAGCGTGCTTGTTGGAATCACTAACCACGAGCGATAGAAGTCCAGTGCTGCCGGGACATAATACCCCGCCTCATCCCAAAAGTAAGGCAGCCGGAGCAGCGGCAGGTGCAGCAGCAGCAAGGCCGGAAAGGTAACGATAAGAACCAGCAGCGCTCTGAAAGTGGACCGCATGAGCCAGCTAATTTAGCAGCAGATCTGCAACTTCGGGCAGGTTTTTTCAATTCCAGAATGCGGCCAAAAATATGTCTCAGCCACACCGAGCGGCTCGCAGTTGCATAAACGCATGATTGTTGGCGGCCCGCTTTTTATATCGCAAGTAGCTGGCCTAAGGTGCAAGTGGGTGCGAATCCAAATAAGTCTTGGCCGCGTCGGCAAGCAAATCGCGGTGCATGCGCATCGGATCGCCAAAGAAAGCAGCGCCTGCGGATTCATCCACCACATGCGTGGCGAGCAGATTAAGCGCGTCTTTCTCATTCCACAAGGATTCGGCATAGATGATCCGTTTGCCTTCTTCAGGTTCACGGAACAGGCGCTCGAAGAATTGAATGGAGCATTCCTGGTCACGCGGCATGTGCGGGCCGATCATCACCATGTGCAGGGCGCTCCACTCCGCCGGGCTGAGCTGTTTGTGCCACGCCGCTGCCGTCGCGTAAAGCTCGCGCATCTCCAATGCCGTCGCTTCCGAAGCGTTAGCGAGCAGCAGCGGTCCCATTTGCCGCGTGAAGTTCTCCAAGGTTGGCGGACTGATCTGACCCGTCGCAAGGACTCCATCCACTAACTCGAAAGAGGCGCCGAAAATCTTCCTCTGTCGCTGAAGCTGATCCGCGGTGAAGTGCCGGCTCGGAAGACTTTCGTAGGCGCTCCGCATCAACTCGCGGTAATGCTGAAGACGATGCAGACGATCGGCGGAGAGGGTTGCCTCCTGCGGGAAGGAAAGCATTATGAAGAGCGCCAACGGAACGTGGGCCACGGATTTGAGTTCGTGGTATTCCGTCGGCTTCACTCGAACGGTGCTACGGGTGCCGTTGTGGACCAGGATGAGGTCATCACCTTCCTCCAGAATCACCGGCCCCGACGGCGCGAGCGCCGCCGCCAACGCCTGCTGGTACTGAGCGCGGAATTCCCCATTCAGCGTCTCCAGCAAAGGGTCTTTCGCAACACCGGCCGACGCGTCCTGAGCTTGGAACGGAACGCTGAGTACCACGCATATCGCGGTGATTAACGAGATGGCAAGGGCAGATTTCTTGAGAGTGTCCATCGAGGTCCTCCACAAACTTTCCACCGACGCGCTTCCAGACTATGCAGATGATCGGCGAGAGTCAACCTGTTGGACACGAGAGATATGTGCGCTGACATTACGGGCGAGGTTTCCCATACGTTATAATGACTTCGTGCGAAAGTGGCGGAATTGGCAGACGCGCCAGACTTAGGATCTGGTCCCGCAAGGGGTGGGGGTTCGAGTCCCCCCTTTCGCACCAACTAAATCCCCAACTTGGGCGCCAACAAGATTCTGACCGAAACAAGACCAATCCGACCGACAACGAAGGCCCGGAAAGGGGCGAATCTTGAACCCCTTCGCACCAGCCGCTCCCATGCCTCCGCAGGACCAGAGAGATTCCTCCGTCGGCGTTCCTGTCAAGTCAGTACTCTCCGGCATGGGAATCACAAAACACAAAATCAGGAAGCCGGATGCCATCGCTCGTGCCGATGATCCAGACTGTCGCTGGGAACAACGCGCGTACAGCGCCGGGCCTTTTGTTCCTTGTGGGATTCCCGTCCGCCGGCCGCATAAGCAGTCCTTGGAGTATTCCCGGCAGAACGGTAAATTCCGGCTCCGCGCACTCAGGCCGCCCAGGTTACGGCCTTCCCTTTGACCAGGATCGCCTGCTGCTGATCTGGATTGCCTCCACCGCGACTTCGCAGAAGACCCGCGCGATCCGCGTTCGCTCCGCAGCGACAATCCTCGAAACCTTTAGCCGCCCCAAAGATGGCCGCTACTACAGACGCCGGTCGCCGGATTCGAGCGGATCCTCTGCTCGACGTTCTTCTTTATCAGCGACGAACAGAATGCTGGCTGCGCCGCCAACCATTCCGTGATGTCATACGAGTCCTCTGCTTCCTTTGGCGAAAGCCATCCGTCGGTCACCCCAAACGATGCCCCTAAGCCACGGACATCCGCGGTCGAGATGACATATTCATGCGTGAGCAGCACAAACAGCTTCGGCGACTCATCAAGATGGTTGTAAACGCGGCCGTTGGCAATAAGGGCTCTCAGGTAGCGGTCTTGTGGCCACACCACGGGAAGCTTCTCAGTATGCAGCATGCCGCGCTTCGTCGGCCGATAGCAGTCGATGGCCAGCTTCGTGCCATCCCGCGGGGTCACGTATTCGGGAAATCGCTCATACCCGTCGTAGGGGACATCCGGGCTGCCACCATGCTCGACGGGAAGGGTGGGCACTTGCTCCGCGCGCGCGGGTTCGGATGAAGACACACCAGAAAGCAGCGGTGCGGCTCCCAGCCCGAGCGAGTCGCAAAGGAATTTGCGGCGTCCCATGCGTGAAAGTGGATGCATGACTAGGCTCCTCGGAGAATTGGTTGACATTCCAGCGGGCGATTGCGCCACACGACAACCGTCGGAGGCCAGCCCACGGCTCTTTCGTTAGATTGTTAATGCATGGTTGCAGTGGGTATCAACTGGCACGGATGATCCATCGTGGCGCTCCGCGCTGGCGAGGGTATTTCTCTCTTGAGATACAGGACCGCGTCCCCTGCGAACGGAGCGGCAAACGACTTTCGTCCGTCTTCCGCCGTGAACGAACCCTTGCCGGCTTTACCTCCAGCAACCGGGTTGAACCACTCGTAACTGTAGGTGCCAGAGATCAAATCCACGGTGAACTCCCCGTCGTTGGGCTGGTAAACCAGGTACTCCGATCCAGGATTCGCAAGGCAATAACCGGTCGATGATAATTCCTGGCGCGGTGTCATGGCGGCCAGATCCACTTCGTTGGCATAGACCCGCGTGTATCCCAGATTGCGGCGAATTTCCTCGATGTTAGGAAGTACCGGCACCAGACTCTTCGGAGCATCGTAGGGATCCATGAAGAGCGGGTTCAATCCACGGAGGAAGCTTTTCCACGCCCACTGCCTGTCACCCCCCATGCCCCAAAGATGATCGGTGTCGGACAACACGACCTTCCGCCCATCTCCTGGCGGGGGGTTGTCCCGGTAGTTGTAGGTTCCGGTGCGGCTGTCAGAGTTCGGCGAAATCCAGTCGGCCGGGCTATTAAAGAGGGCGCTGTTACTGCCGCTGATGTATTGAAAGGACATCCCCACCAGATGCTGTTTTGCTTTGCCGGCTTCGTACGACTTAACATACTCGATCATCGCGTATTGCCAGTCTGTGGAGTAGGGTCCGCTCTCATTCGAGATTTCATACAGAACATTGTCGAAGTCGTTGACGGTGTCGATGACCTTGCGCACATAGGCCTTTTCGATCTTCTCCACGCCCGCCGGAAGGGGCAAACTCTCGGTCTGGGTGCCGCGTCCGACTTTATCCGGGTCTCCGTCAATTCCGTTGATGTTGTTTTGCGGATTGAAGGGATGTCCGCTCCAGTTGATGAACTCGAGTTCCCACCCGTTAAAGAGCATGACCGAAACATACAACCCGCGGTCGCGCGCCATTTCAACCCGCTTCCGCATTCGGGCAAAGTAATCCTCGTTCAGTGCGTCAAGGTCAAAATTGGGCTTCCCGTCCCAGGCCGTTCCGGGCCCCGTTCGCTTCCACGGATGGGGCGCGCTGTATATGACACTCCCATCTTTCATAATGGTCTTGGGCGTTTCCCAGCGCCATAGCCGGATGTAGTTGTAATGGTGCTCCGTCATGAAATCTAAGTAGCGGTCGAAATCAAAGGACGGGGGAGGATCAGTGAGTCCCATATCGGGCAAGTTCGCCCAGGTGTGCGCACCGGTCATGTAGATTGCCTTGCCGGAGCCGTCCGTAAAATAGCGCGGATTACAGGAATCCACCCGCAACGGCCCTCTCGCCATACTCTGGGCCTTTGCCGCGGGAGACCGGAGTGAGATCAAGGCAGCGAACCCAAGCATGAGCGTGCCGAGGAGTCTGATTCCGAGCCTCAGCCTGCGCCCGGTTTCGCGATCGCAGCCAGACCGCATACCGCACTTCGTAGAGCCTACCAAACGGCATCGTGGGGACCAGTTACAACCGACCTTCTGAACAACGTCCATCGTGGCTCCTCTCAGGGTCTGAGTTTGATTCTCCCCTCCAGCAATAACATGTCCACGGTAACCCGGCCGTCCAAGACGGTCTATTAGGATTTTGGATTTTTTTGTCAAAAGATCATTCCCTCGACGGTCGGGGCGAAGGGCTCGATTGTCACCCCCGCAATCCGCATCGAGGGTATTTACCGACGTTTGAAGTTCAGGAGCCACTGCGCATCCAGATCCTTCCGGCGGTGGTACAGACGGAACGTGGGACACCCATAAACCAGTTGCTCGGTTTTCTCCCGGACATCACGCGTGCCTAACAAGTGGCCGGAGGGCCCCTTGAGCATGCTTCATTCTTTGCTTGACAAGTTAAGCATAATTAGGCTAGAATGGTCGTATGTTTGTCGAGGCCAGGGCCGTTGCGGGATGTAAGCGCGCATTGGCGGGTTGGTTCGTCAACGGCGAGGCGTGCAGACAAATTGCACCGTTGACTTTCCGACTCAATGTCTGTTTGATGAAAAAACAAACGAAGCTGAGAACTTACTGAAAACAAAGGGCCGGAAAACAGACTTTTCGAAAACGAAGCTGAGAACATACTGAAAGCAAACCCCTTACAATAAATCATATATAGGCTGAAAGTGGGTGCAAATTGTCCGGCAGAGAAGGTGCAAATTGTCTCTGCCGGATGGTGTGAGGATCTCGTATTCCCGTGAGAGTTGCGCGCTCGATTTGCGCCGGCCGCAAGCTGGGGAAATCCCCGGCCGATAAACAGCCCCGTTTCGAAGGTGACGCCGCCCCGTGGGCCAATTCCAGCTACAATGCCCTCCAGTTGAAGCTGGAAAAGGACTTCTCTCACGGGATCCAGTTTCTGGTAACCTACACTTGGTCGAAGTCTATCGACAACGCATCCGCCGTAGGGGGCAACGGCGAACTCGGAAGCTTCTCGAGCCTTCAGGATCCGAACAACATGGAGCTCGAACAGGGTTTGTCGAGTTTTGAGATTCCGCATGTGCTGCAGTTGACTTACACTTACGACTTGCCTTTCGGCTGCGGCAAAGCGTTGGCGGGTAGGGTCAATTCGGTGAATGCTTTTAATCATCCGCAATTCCAGGGGCACAATGCGACTCTCAATTCCGGTAGTTTCGGAGTGATCACGGACCAAGCGAACTCGCTGCGGCAGGCACAAGTAGTCTTAAAGCTGTATTGGTGAGGTCGTTTTGACCCTGTCTAAGTCTCCAGGGGGCCCTACTGAAGTGGGCCGCTGAACTACGCGCCGTTCTTGATCGGCCGCATCGCAGGGCGGTTCACCGTTCTTTCCCTCCGAGGAGAACGGCTCGGCGTTCATGGAGGCTCAGGGTAACTTTGCCGCAATCATGATCCGAAGACGACCCCTATTGATGCTCGCCGCAAGCTTGGCCCTCGCGGCCTCCGCTGTCTTAGCGCAGGTTCCCGCCAGTGTCTACAACCAAGCGGTTGCCGATTTCGACCAGCAGAGGTATGCGGAGGCAGAGCAGACTCTACGGCCGGCCTTATCCGAGCACCCCCACGATGCCCGCGGCTTGGGCTTAATGGGTTTGATTCTCGACGCACAGAAGCGCTTTGTCGAAGCCGAGGCATTTCATCGGCGCGCCCTCGTGCTCGCACCAAACTCTGCCGCCCTAGACAGCAATTTGGGGAACCACTACCTCGAGCAAGGGCAGTCGGAAAGAGCCCGTTCGGCCTACCTCCGAGTGATCGAACTTGACCCGGCGGATCGAAACGCCAACTCGCAGTTGGCGCAGATCTCAATTAATCGCAAGAAGGGTGCCGAAGCTCTTCACTATTTGGACCGCTTGCCTCGATCGGTCTGGCTCGCGTCAAAGATGATCTGCATCGTGACGACCAGGCCGCAGCTTTTCTCTTCCAGGCTCAACGCGTAGACCCGGATCGCGCCAACCTCCTCGAGTTCTTGGGTAGCGTCCTTGACAAACTCGGCTTCTATCGCGACGCGGCAGTTGTCTACGACCACTGCCTGAAGGTTCATCCAGGAAATGACGAGGCGCGGCGTGAACGAGGATACGCGTTGGCGCGGTCGGCGATGCTGACCGAGGCATTCCAAGACCTGAACTGGTATGTGCAAAGGCACCCACGCGACCCCATCGGTTTCTTTGAGCTTGCTGTGGGGGAGTCGCTTCAGCATGAGGACCAATCCCTGGCGCGTTTTGATCGGGCACTGAAGATCGACCCGCAAATGGTGCCGGCTCATCTTGCCCGCGGCATTCTGCTTCTCCAGGAAGGCAAGATTTCACCGGCGCTGGCCGATTTGAAGTTCGTCCTGAACCAACAGCCGGATAATTTCCGAGCCTGGGACGAACTCGGCGAAGCCTCGCTCGCGGCAGGCCGAACCTCCGAAGCCCTGCCGGCTTTTGAGAAAGCGGCGGCGCTGGCGCCACATAACACCGAGGTCCTTTGGCACTACGGCCATGCCCTGATGCGTGCCGGGCAGAAGGCGGCAGCAGAAGAGGTCTTGGCCAAAGTTAAGGCCCTGGGGAAAACAGCGGCAACCCCTCAACCCGCTTCCTCGGCCATCCTCAGCTTGGATTCCCCTGGGCGGGCGTCGGCCAGTCTGCCTGCGTTGCGAGAAATCGCCGCCGCCAACGCCGCCGACTAGCGGTTGGAATTCCGTTTGGGGGAGGAGCTACTGG
Organism: Terriglobia bacterium; assembly: GCA_052139985.1. Classification (GTDB taxonomy): domain Bacteria; phylum Acidobacteriota; class Terriglobia; order UBA7540; family UBA7540; genus Bog-366. The sequence continues at coordinate 9,407 of JBKQVI010000436.1, read as the reverse complement.
CGGAGGGGAAAGTGCCGGAGGCACTCGAGGTTGTCCAGTAGATCAAGGGTTCCGCGTCGGGCGGGATGGCTTCCGCCGAGTGCGGTAATGCTTTGCTCCACGACGGGCAGTACCATGCTGCCCGGGAGTTCCTGGCGGAGGCGGCCGAAGCAGAGCCCGCCAATACCCAGCATCGCGTCGCCCTTGCCCTCGCAGAGTTTCACGATGTCGGCCCGGAAACTGCGTTGACAGAACCTGACAAGGCCCCTGAAGGCGCGAAACGGTGATTACTACCTGCTCCGCGCTCAGTTGCTGGACGCCATGCGGAAACCCCAGGAAGCCGCGGAGGCTTTGAATCGAGGTATTCGGTCGTCGCCTACGCAGCCGGAGCTTTATCTTCAAGCTGCCTTGTTTCTGGTGACCCACGGTCAAGTTCAACAGATGGTTGATTTTCTGGCGAAGGCGGACCAGGTGCTACCCAATAATCCCCAACGCTGGCTAACTCGGGCCATCGGACTCGCCATACTTCATCAAGACGACCATGCCGCAGCCGTATTGACCAAGATGGAATCGCTCTGGCCGGAGTGGTACCTCCCCTGCCTCGTCCGCGGCGTAATCCTCGCTTATCGCATCCGGGGTAACGAAGCGAAGCCTCTGCTGGAAACGGCCATCGCGCTGGGCGCTCACACGGCGATGGCCTACTATCATCTCGCTTTCGCCATCATTACCTCTGACCCCGGGAACACCACGGAGGCGCAGCCGGCCATCCGAGAAGCGATGGCGCTAAATCCCAAGGATCTCTACATTCAATCATTGGCGGGAAAGATCGCTTATCTTGGGTAAGGACTATCCCGCGGCGATCGAGCATCTTCACACCGCCCTCGAAATCTGGCCGGATATGGTGGAGGCCCATGAAAGGCTCAGTGCTACTTACCGAGCCTTGGGCGAAATGGATAAATCCCGTGCGGAGGTGACCACGGTCGAACGAATCAAGCAGCAAACCGGGCCGAACAACCCAATACCCCCTTTCCGGCGGACGACCTGCTGTTCACGGTGAGTGAACCATAAGTCCTGCTCGACGTTGAGCATGTTTCCCGACGATCACGAGATGCCGGGGGAGGCAATCGGCGTCGTTCGGGCCAGAAGGATCAAAGAGAGAAGGAGTATCGATGCGAAGAAACTATTCCATCGACAAATGGGCAATGGTATTTGCCGTGATCGTATCGGGATGGGTAGCTCTTGAACCGCGCACACCGTTCTCGGTGGCGCGGGGACAGGTCGGAGGGCGCATGGGAATGACTGCCGCCAACGATATCTCCAGCGACGCGGCGCTCCGCCGCATGCCGAAGCTGCGAGTCCAAGCGCGCAACCGGCATTTGATTGAGGATGAAAGGGGAACCCCGTTTTTCATCGCTGGAGTATGCCCGCAGAACCTCGTTCATTGGAGCACCCCCGATCAAATGGAAGCTTATTTCGCGGACCGGCAGAAAAGGCATTTCAATTTCGCCTGGGTGGTGATCAATGGCTTTGACTCGGAAGGAAAGCACGCTTTGACGAATCCCACTGATGCCCGCGGGAATACAATGTTGCTTGGCAGTACAAGCTGGAACCCGCAGAATCTGAATCCCTCGTACGTCGCGTCGGTGGACACCATCGTCAAATCGGCGGCGAATCACAGCATTTATCTGTTTCTGGATCCCTTCAGCGCCGGGTATGATCCCGGACAAGAGGGCTTCGATCCTTCCCAGCATTCCGCTGACGAAATGCGTCAATGGGGTGAATTTTGGGGCAACCGCTACAAGGGCTACTCCCACGTTAATTTCGCGTTGGGAAACGACAGGTTGGTTTGGCCGCAGGTTGACAGCGTGGTGAGCGGACTTGAGAAGTACATGCCGGACCGGCTGGTGACCATCGACTGGATCGGCGGGCCACCCGATTTTAGTAGCGATGCGACAGGCCCGCACAAGTTCTATGAGGCGGCTCATCGATGGGTCAATTTCAACGCCTGGTATGAGTATCACGCGCCGCAGTGGGCTACCTGGTATCACTACAACATGGCTGACCCGGTGATGCCGACGTGCATTTTCGAGACGATGTACGAACACGTGGAGGCCGGAAATCCGCAGCATACTCTTACACCCCCCAAAACGATGAGGGAAGAGGAGCTGCGGACTGGGTTCTGGTGCTCGAAAAGGATTGAGGTTCATTCGCGCCCGGGTGAGGTGCATTCTTACCTGGCCAATGCAAGCTCGTAACGGTGTGGCTCATGTCTACGCAATTTTGACACAAAGAGTAGCAAACTTTATAGACTCCATTTTTTCCGCAGGGTAGGGTGTGGTCTGCTGCTGGGTGACGTGGGTAATCTATCCGCCATCAGCTACGGACGGATGGCGGCGATCTATCCTTCGGCCGGCTCCGCGTATACCTATGTCGGACGTGCCCTCAATCCCGACCTGGGAATTTTGGCGGGCTGGGCGATGTTGCTGGATTACCGGCTTGTTCCCCTGTTTTGCGTCGTTTTTGGATCGCTCATTGTGCAGCGGATGATCCCGCACGTGCCTTACGTGGTGATCACGGCGTGCTTCGCCGGCGGAATGACCTACTTAAATGTGCGGGGGATCCGTGCCACGGCGCGGGCGAACCAGCTCTTGATGACCTGGATGACCGTGGTGCTCTGGTGCGTTTATTGGGCTGGCGGTTCGGTACCTAGTTTTCCACGAAGGGTGGGGAGGATTGTTCTCCACTTTGCCTTTTTACAATCCGCGTGAATTCAATCTGCCTGAGGTCTTGCACGCTGTCTTCTTTGTGGCGCTCAAGTACCTCGGCTTCGATTGCATCACCACGCTCTCGGAGGACGCACGCAATCCCAAGCGGGACGTCTTGCTGGCGACCGTTGCCACCCGGCTTTCATCTGACTCGGATATCGAAGCGTACCTGTCTGACCGGCAGGCTAAAGGGATCAACCTGATCTGGGTCGGTCTTGTGGATGCTACTAATCGCGGGGAAGGAAGCCACAACGTCGGACACACCGAGAACGATGGCTTTGGCAACAACCCCTGGAACGGTGGGGCCGATTTTACGGGGATGGACGGCGCCACTGCTTATTGGACACACGTGGACTACGTGCTGCAAAGAGAGGCGGCTCACGTCATCACCGTTCTGTCCGGGACGGCATTTACCGGAGCATTCGCGAGCTGTACGTTTCCGTACTACGCCAGCATGGCGACAACTTCGGACGCCACGATGACAGCCTATGGCGCGTTCGTGGGCAACCATTACAAATCCTATCCCGGCATTCTTACCTCTCGCGCGCATTCGGCCACCGCAATTCCTATGGCCGCACACGCCGCCTAATGCTCCCGGCCAGATTTCACATAACTCAAGAATCGCCGGGCTAAATTGCTGATCCGGCCCGCCTGGCGAAGCCGTAGCGCTTCGGTGGGAAGCAATTCCCGACCGATGCCGAGGGCGGTGGCGCCAGCGAAAATGAATTTGGATGCGTTCTTTTGGCTTACGCCTCCGGCGGCGATCAGCGGAATGCGCGGAAACATGCTATGAAGGGATCGAATGTAGGTTTCCCCGCCAATCTGGGCGCAAGGAACGACCTTGACGAAATCCGAGCGCGCCTCCCACGCCGTCATAACCTCGGTTGGAGTTAGCGCCCCCGCCAACATGACGATGTCCTGTTTGACGGCGAACTCGATCACGGCTGTATGGAGTCCGTCCGTGGTCAAGAACTGCGCTCCTGCGTCAAGACACTGGCGGGCGACCGCCGTGTCCGTCACCCCGCCCGCCCCCACCACGATATGGGGGGTCTTCTTCACCAAATGCGAAATGACCTCGGTGGCTTGCGGCACCGTTAAAGTGATTTCTACGACGGGAATCCCGCCCGCAACGACCGCCTCGGCGGCGAAGCGAGCTTCTTCCGGCGAGTAGACGCGGATGGCGGCAACAATGGCGGTTTCCTCGATACGAGCGCGCACCTCTTTCGATGTCATGGAGTCGGGTCCTTTCGAATTAGTTCTTTGGAACATCCGGACGGTTCCACCATCCGCCGCCTAGCGCCTGAAATAAGGCGGCCGTGTCGGAATAACGATTGGCTTGCGCTTGCACCAGGTTAATCACGGCTTGTTGATACGCTGACTCCGCGCTTAAGAGCGCCAGGTAGCTGAGGTAGCCGGAACCATACTGTTTTTTGGCCAATTCCAGGGTGACGCTGGCGGCATCTTTGGCGGCGGCGGCGGCCTTCAACGTGTCGGCATCCTGGTACAGGGCATGCAGCGTGTCCGCGACGTTCTGGAAGGCGGTCAACACCGTGCTGCGATATTGCTCGGCGGCCTGAGTAAAGGCGGCTTGCGCGGCCCGTTCCCGGTGCTTCAGGGTACCGGCATCAAAGATGGGCTGGGTGATTCCCGCGGTCAAGTCCCAAAAACCACTGCCGTGTGAGAACATTTTGCTGATGGCATCCGGCGAGCTGCCGGCATCGGCGCTCAGGGTAATCGTCGGGATGCGGTTCGCAATGGCTACGCCGATGAGGGCGCTGGCGGCATGGAGGTTTTCCTCCGCTTGACGCACATCCGGGCGCTGCTCGACGAGTTTGGAAGGAAGGCTGAGCGGCAATTCCTGCGGCAATTGCAGGCTGGAAAGTTCAAATTTCCCGGCGAAGTCCTTTTGCGGGAAGCCGCCCGCCATGACCGCCAGCGCGTCCCGTTGCTGCGCCAACTGCTTCAGCAGCGGCGGCAAGGTGGCGACGACTTGCGCGAGCTGCGATTCCTGCGCGGCCACGTCGAGCTCGCTGGCATAACCTTTATGATATTGCTCCCGTAAGATTTTCAGCATGTCGGTGTTGATGGTAATGAGCTCGTCGGTCGAGGCAATCTGGCCTCGCAAGGAGGCCTCCTGGATGGCTCCGGCGGCGACGTTCGAGCTCAGCGTAATATGCGTCGCGACCAGGACAAAACGCGCCTGCTGTGCCTGCGCTTCGAGCGATTCCACGGTTCTGCGGTTGAGACCGAAAACGTCAGGCACGTAGGAGACGCTCACCTCGGGCGTATAGAGGCTGTAGTTTTGGATGTTGGCGTTGAGGGCAGGCGAAACGTCCTGCGCTGTCCTCGCCCGGGTCACCGAAAAACCTCCGGTAACGTTGGGATAGGAGAATCCTCGTTGCGCCAGCACTTCTTCCCGTGCGACTAACAAAGCTGCTTGCGCTGCCTTGAGATCGGGATTGGCTTTAAGCGCGCGCTCAATCAAATCGTCGAGGGGCTGGGAATGAAACAAATCCCACCACTCTCCCGGAATGTCTTTCCCGTCCACCAAGTGCTGCGCCTCTCCCCCGGCGACCCTGGCCGTGCTATTGGTGGTCGAAATCGGAGTGGGGGTATAACCGCCCACATCCGGGGGAGCAGGCTTTTTGAACTTGGGCCCCACCACGCAACCGGCGGTGAGCAGTAAGGCCGCAGTCGCGATGAAGCGGAAGAGGCGCGATTTGGGAGTGCGAATCATAGGATGAGTTCCTTGGCCCGGGGTGTCGTAGCGTGGGCGTCCCGCCCGCTGTCGCTGGAGCGTCTCGCTCCCGGCATACCATCGTGCCATGGCCATCCTGGCCATGCCCGCGCACGGGCGAGACGCCCATGCCACAGCGGGCGGGGCGCGCCACATCCTGCTAACGCTTACGGTTCATACGGGTTCCGTCGATCGCCCCGGTATTGCTGCTATGTACGTTCGGCGATCCACCCACGACCGCCGGGTTAGGACTGCGATGGCGCGCGTTGTTGAGCGATGATGCGGCAGGCCGACCGACACTGGGCGTCCGACTCGCCCCTGCGATATTGACTGTCCCGCCCGGGATTAATCCGCTTCTCGGCGCGTTACCGGATTTGTCTGAGCCCGGCTGATGAAGAGCATTCCCAGGTATAGAACGTTGCCGGCTATTCGGAACACGCTGAGGTTGATTGGCCATGGTTAGGGCCGTGCGGCGGGTCGGGCGATTCGTGCGGGAAGCCCGGCCGCGGTTTCGCCGCTCATCGGAAGCCTTTCCACCCGACTGGTGCATGGCGCTGTCATTCTGAGCCCGCAATTTAGGCGAAGAACCCCGGTAGGTCGCTCTGCTCACTGACTCCTGAGAACTAACGAGGTCCCTCGCGGAGTTTACCCTGAGCAAAGCGAACGGGCTCATCAGGATAACAAACGCGGAGGGCTTTTCCGCAGCCTGGAAAGCCCCACCCTTCCACAGCCGTGTTAAAGAATCCGGACTCGAGCGGACGGCGTAACTGCTCCCCGGCATGCAGGCCGCCCAGACCATCATCAGCGAAATGAGACACGGGCTCTTCATCCGGAGTGATTCCCCAATTTGGCTTCATGTTCACGGTCTTGGCCTATAAAGATCATTCGCAGTGCGGGCACAGCAAGTAGCAGCATGACGGGGCCGACCAGCATGCCGCCCACGATCACGGTGGCGAGGGGCCGCTGCACCTGGCTGCCGATCCCGGTGGAAATAGCCGCGGGGAAAAGGCCAATACAGGCGGAAAGCGCCGTCATCAGCAGGGGGCGCATGCGGGTGCTGGCGGCGCGGTACATCGACTCCACGGGCGCAAAGCCCTTTTCTCTTTCGTGTTCAAAAAAGGTAATCATCAAGATGCCGTCCATGACGGACACGCCGAAGAGCGAAACAAAGCCGATGGCGGCGGAGATGCTGAAATGGAGGCCGGAAATATAAAGTGCCAAAATGCCGCCCACGATCGCGTCCGGGATGCCTGCAAGCGCCAGCAGGGAGTCGCGGAGGTTATTGAATAGGCCGTAGAGCATCCCGCCAATCAGCACGAAGCTGAGCGGCACAATGACATACAGACGGGCCTTGGCTTCCTGCAGGTCTCCGAACTCACCGGCCCAAACCAGCCGGTATCCCGGCGGAAGTTTCACGTTGTCCGCGATCCGCTTCTGCGCCTCCTCCACCGTGCCTCCCAAGTCGCGGCCCCGGACGCTGAACTTGACCGGGATGAAGCGCTGCACGCCCTCGTGATAAATCCAGGCGGCTCCTGTATCCAGGGTGATCGTCGCCAGTTCGCTCAAGGGGATATAGGCATTGGCGCCGCTGGGAGTCTGATAGGCCACTTTGATGTTGCGGATTTTTTCGATGTTCTCGCGGGAGTCCGGCGCATAGCGGACCACGAGATCAAACGCCCGGTCGCCTTCCAGGACTGAACTCGCGACGGCTCCGCCCATGGCCGCCTGGACCACCAAGTTAACATCACCGGAATTCAGGCCATAGCGCGCCGCCTTGGCGCGATCCACCTTGATATTCAGGTTAGGCTGTCCGAGAACGGGGAAGATGCCGAGGTCGGCGACGCCCCGCACCTGGCTCATTTGGTCCCGCACCTGGTCGGCAATATGGGTGATGGTTTGGAGGTTGGGACCCACGATCTTGACCGAATTGACGCCTTTGACGCCCGAGATCCCTTCCTCGATGTTGTCCTCGATGTATTGAGAGAAATTAAAGACGACCCCCGGCAGTTCGTTGTTAAACTCCGCTTGAATCTGGTTGGTTAACTTACCCTTGGTGAGGCCCTTGGGCCATTCGTCAAAAGGCTTGAGGGGTGCGAAGAGCTCGACGTTGGAGAAGGGCGAAGCGTCGCTGCCGTCGTCCGGCCGGCCATGCTGCGAAACCACCGTAAGGACTTCGGGGTGGCGCAGGAGAATCTGGCGCATTTTCTTGGTGGCCGCCTCGCCGTCTTCCAGCGAGAGCGTAATCGGCATGGAAGCGCGGATCCAGAAGTTGCCTTCTTCCAAATGGGGAAGAAACTCGCTGCCGAGCCGCGGTGCGATCAGGAAGAACGTTCCCAGAGAAAGGGTAAGTTCGAGTCCCACCACGAGAACGCGGTGATTCAGGGAAAAACGGAGGGCAGGATTGTAGATGCGGTGCAACAGGTGGACGAGAAAGGTTTCGGCTTCCTTCACGTTCTGCGGGAGCAGGAAGGAAGCGATTACAGGCGTGACGGTGAACGTTGCGATTAAGGCTCCGGCCAGGGCGTAGCCGTAGGTGCGCGCCATGGGGCCGAAGATCTGACCTTCGACTCCCTGCATGGTGAACAAGGGCACGAAACCGGCCACGGTGATCAGCGCCGAGAACAGAACCGCTTTGTCCACCTGCAGGGCGCTGATCAGAATCAGCCGCAATCGGTCCGTCCATCCGTGAGCCGGCGTGGGATCTTCCGTCGATCTCGTCGGGTCGGGCCCCCAAGCACCCTCCGCCAGACGATGGAGCAGACTATGTCTCTCTTCCGCGTCGCGCTGAAAATTCTTGAAGATATTTTCGACCAGGATCACCGCCGAATCCACGATGATGCCGAAGTCCACCGCGCCCACGGACAGCAGGTTGGCGCTTTCGCCCTGCATCACCAGGAGAATGGTGGCAAAGAACAGCGCGAACGGGATGTTCAATCCGACGATGGTCGCGCTGCGGAGATTACCCAGGAAAATCCATTGGATCAGGAAGACCAGGACGCAACCGAAAATCAGGTTGTGCAGAACCGTGTGCGTGGTGATGGCGATCAGGGAGGAGCGGTCGTAGTAAGGCACGACCCGGACTCCCGGCGGCAGTGTCCCGTCGTGATTCAGCTTGTCGATGGCTGCTTTGACCTTGGGAATCATGTCGGAGGTCTTTTCCGTTCGCCTCATCACCACGATCGATCCCACGACATCGTCTCGGTCGTCCTTGCCCAGAATGCCGAGCCTGGGCCGGAAGCCGACAGACACCTTGCCGACATCTCGGACCAACACCGGGACACCGTTCGACTGGGCAAGGACCACATTCTCGATGTCGCCAACCTTGTAACCCTGCCGCAAATCATCATTGCCACCATCATCAATCAGGCCGACGCCGCGGATATTGATGGACTGCTGCCCGATGCGGATTTCGCGTCCGCCGACGTTGAGGTTGGCGTTGCCCAGCGCCGTCAGCACCTGGGGGACGGTGACGCTATAGGCTTCGAGCTTGTGAGGGTCAACCTCGACTTGGAATTCCTTCGTAGGGCCGCCCCAACTGTTGATGGCGGCGATGCCGGGGATGGTCAGAATCCGGCGCGCGACGATCCAATCTTGAACCGTGCGAAGATTAGTTATTCCGAAATGCTTGGGGCCGACGACCTCATATCGATAGATTTCCCCCGTCGAGCTGTTTGCTTGAATGGTGGGCACCAGACCGCCGGGCAAGCTGACGTTCTGTTGCATCGCCACCGATGCCTGGGCGTAAGCGAAGTTGTAGTCCACCCCGTATTTGAAGCTGACGCGCACAAAGGACAATCCGTAGAACGAGGTCGAGCGGATGATATCAATGCCGGGCGTGGTATAAAGCCCAATCTCCGTGGGAATGGTGTAGTAACGTTCCATCTCCTCGGCCGAGAGGCCCGGCGCCTGAGCGGTAATTTCCAGGA
>JBKQVI010000435.1:0-11301 GCA_052139985.1 Terriglobia bacterium | reverse complement strand
GGTGTTCTCTCCATCGACCTGCTGTGGGCGCGAGGGTGCGTGGCATGATGACAGGCATGCGGAGTATTCACAGCCCTGACCCCCCCACCCGGCGGTCCCCGGCTGATGACCACGCCGGATGCCCGCCCCCCTCTCCCCCAAGGGGGCGAGGGCTGGGAACTCATACTAAACTCGGTCTCCCTTTACAACATTGGCGGTCGTCGCAAATGTAGAAACTCCAGGCACGGGCATCGCACCCGTGTTAAGTCATGGCCAAGATGGCCATGCCACGAAGGGCTAGTGAAGGGAACCTAACGTGCCGTGCGGGGTACGCCATCGAGAGCTTCCATCTCTTCTTCAATGGCACGGCGCGCTTCCGGGGAAATACCAACGAACTCAACGCCGACGCCGACACCCGGCAGGCAATACCGGACTTCCGCGCGTGTTTTCACCCGGACATCCGTGCGCGTCAAGCGAAACTGAAGCGCTAGGACCGCGCCTTCCGGAAAGGACTGCGACGTGTTGATGAAGATACCTTGCGTGCTGATGTCGGGAACGCGCACGGGAATCTCTTCGCTGTGACCCTCGTAAGTAACGGACAAGTCCCGATAGGCGGAGTAGCGTGGTTCGAGCCGCGTGGGCATTCCCCGCTTGCGGCGTGTGGTGGAGTTCATGATTGCGCATCTCCCTCGGAGACAGAACGGCGGATCAAAGGCACACGAGCGCCTGATAGGACTTGGCGCGTCCCGGCTCCGCAATACGGGCAGAAAAGAAAGGTGGGTGCCAGTCCCTTACCGCAGGTTCGGCAACGATGGGCCTGAATATTCTCGAACGGAACGACGCGCAGAACTTCTTCCAAGGTGGTCAATCCCAACTTGACCTTTTCCAAGGCGTCTTCCTGCATCAACCGCATACCGCCGCTGCGAGCCATGTTGCGGATTTCTTCGTCCCTCATGCCGGAGCGAACGGCAGCTCGCATTTGCTCGTCCAGGACCAAAATCTCATAAATGCCCACTCGTCCCTTGAAGCCCGAGTTGTCGCACCGCGCGCAGCCGGCAGGAATGTAGATTTTGCTGCCAAAATCTACAATGCCTGCCGCCAAGAAACGCGAGGCGTGCTCGTTGGTCATCGCCGCCTCATCGCGACAATCGCAAAGCTTCCGCACAAGCCGTTGGGCGACGACCGCGCTGACGGAAGAGGCCACGAGAAAGGCAGGAGTGCCTAAGTCGAGCAGCCTCGTGATGGCGGAGACGCTGTCGTTCGTGTGAAGCGTGGAAAGCACCAGGTGTCCGGTTTGCGCGGACTGGAGCGCGATCTCGGCCGTTTCGCTATCGCGAATCTCTCCGACCATGATGATGTTGGGGTCCTGCCGCAGGATCGATCGGAGGCAAGTGGCGAACGTCAGGCCCGCCTTGGGATTGACCTGGACCTGATTAATGTCTTCAATCTTGTACTCAATGGGGTCCTCGACAGTAATGATGTTGACGGTCGGCGAGCGCAAGGAGTTCAACGCTGAGTAAAGCGTGGTGGTCTTCCCCGAGCCTGTCGGCCCGGTCACCAGCAGCATGCCCTGCGGACCCGAAAGGGCCGCGTGGAGCATCTTGGAGTTCTCATTGCTGAAGCCCAATGCCGAAAATGCGACGCGGGTGGCCGCGGGATCGAGCAGGCGCATGACAACCTTTTCACCGTAATGAGTGGGCAAGGTGGAGACGCGCAGGTCGAGGTTGCGCTCGGAAATTTGCACCAGAAAACGGCCGTCCTGCGGAGCGCGCCGCTCAGCGATGTCCATGTCGGACAGAATCTTGATCCGGGAAATGACCGAGGCCTGAAGCTCCCTCGGAATGTGCGTAAGCTCGCGTAGCACGCCGTCAACACGGATACGAACCGTTGTCGCATCGGCCTGCGGCTCAATATGGATGTCGCTCGCTCGCTTGGTCGAGGCAGCATAGAGGATGGCTGAGACCAGTCGCACGGCCGGGGTACGCTCATTGCGCAACTCCGCCTCGAACTCTTCGATGGCCGCTTTGCTCTTTTCGCTGGAACTGGCAGTGAAGAACTGCATAGTGGAGACGTCCATCTGTTCGATGAACGGCAGTTTGTCGTGCTCCGCCTTCGTCTCTGCCACCTGTTGGGCGTAACACTTTTCGATGGCTGCGAGGATGTCCGAGCGAAAACCCAGGCGGGGAGAAATGTCCATCCCCGTCACGAACCTAAGATCGTCGACGGTATGGAGATTTTGGGGCTCCGCCATCACAGTAATGATCCGGCCGCCCTCGCGGATCAGCGGCAACACGCAGTAGCGGACGGCAGCGGCGCGAGGAACGAGCTCCAGAACCGCCTTCTCGACGGTCGCAAAGCGCGGATCTACGAAACGAAAGGGTGTCACTTCCTCAAGAGCGGCAATCAGGTCGTCTCGGGACACCAAGCCCCGCTCCAGAAGAAGTTCTCCGAGAAACCCGAGCGGGGGATTACTGGCTCCCTGTTCCGGGGCTATTTTTTCCACTACCTCGTTGGAGATGCGTTTTCGTTCGACGAGTGCCTGGCCTAGATGCTTCCTCTTCATGGGAGGGCCCCAACCAGACCGCGAACATGAAGTAAGACAATAAACAGTTCAATATGAATTTCTCATGTCGCCTTTGATCTGAACGCCTGATTATAGCTTTGCCATCCCGTCAATTCAAGGCCAAACGATTTTCGAATTATAAACGTATATATTGACATTCTATAGGTAGGCCGTTATCATTCCTACAGAATCTCGATAGGAGACGACGCTTGAAAACTGAACAGACATCCCTCCTGCAAGGCACTTTAGACCTGCTGATCTTGAAATCGCTCGTTGCGGGTGAAAAGCATGGATTGGGGGTCTCGCGCCGAATTCAGCAGATCACGGGCGGCACGTTTGTCGTGAAGCCAGGCTCGCTCTTTCCCGCTCTGCACCGAATGGAAGAAGAAGGTTGGATTTCCTCGTTCTGGGGAGACTCCGAAAACAACCGCCGTGCGAAATACTACCGCTTGACCAGGGCTGGACGGAAGCAGCTCGAAGTCGAAACCACGCGCTGGGGCCGCATCTCTTGGGCTATGGCGCAGGCTTTGGAAGCATTGTAGAGAGGAGCTTTGCATGCCGCTCCTGGTGAAAGCTCGAAGCTTCTTGCGAAATCTCTTCTTAACTCGCCGCGTGGAGCTGGACCTCGACGCGGAGGTTCATTCCCACCTCGCCATGCTGGCGGAGGGGAACCTTCGCGACGGCATGCGGCCCGAAGAAGCGCAGCGTGCGGCGCGGATCGAATTGGGTGGCATCGACCAGGTGAAAGAACAGGTCCGCGAAAAGCGGATCGGCAATTGGCTGCAGTCTGTAATCTCCGACTGCCGCTATGGCGCTCGACAACTCCGCAAAAACCCCGGCTTCACCTTTGTCGCCGTTCTCACTCTCGCCCTTGGCATCGGTGCAAACACGGCTATTTTCAGCGTCGTCTACGCAATTCTCTTGAAACCGCTTCCCTATGCGCAGCCCGACCAACTCTTCAACGTATTTGAGGCCCAACCTCAAGCTGGGATCCTTGTTGATGGTTGGTCCTATAGGAATTTTGCCGATTTGCGCGAACAGAATGACATTTTCAGTGAAATGGCGGGAAGCCAACACCACCAACTCACCTTGACGAGCCGAGGCGAGCCTACAGTCGTCAACACGTCGGTGGTAACCGCCGAGTTCTTTTCGGTCTTCGGTGAAAAGCCCCTGCTGGGACGCGTGTTCCGTCCCGACGACGGCAATCGCGGCGCGGCTCCCGTCGTCGTTCTCAGCGAGGATCTTTGGCGAGGTGTTTTCGGCGCGGATCCCAACATCGTCGGAAGTTCGATCGACCTGGACAAGCGCGCTTACACGGTGGTCGGAGTCGTGCCGACGACGTTTCGCTTTCCCCTTCTGACCGAGAGTGAGCAACTCTGGATCCCGCTCAGTCAGGACCCGCTCTTCGGTGGCTGGATGGATCGAAGGGGAGGGCACTGGCTGCTGGTCACAGGACGCCTGAAGCCGGGTGTTTCCATGGGGCAAGCGCAAGCCGAATTGGATGCCCTCAGTGCGAGGTTCGCCAAGGAGTTTCCCGCCGAGAATCACGGCTGGACGTTCCACATGGACGCGCTCCAGCAGGATATCGTCGGAAGTGCAAGGTCCGCGCTTCTCGTCCTGATGGGCGCCGTTGGCCTGGTGCTTCTGATCGCCTGTACGAATATTGCCAACTTGCTTCTTACCCGGGCGACTTCCCGCGCGCGTGAAATCGCGGTTCGAACTACGCTCGGCGCGGGCCGGGCCCGCATTGTTCGCCAATTACTCAGCGAGATCGCAGTGCTCGGTCTGCTGGGAGGGTTAGCGGGAATTGCCCTTGCTTACTGGGGCGTTCGCGCTCTCGTTTCCCTTCTTCCCTCGGACCTACCGCAATTGAACGCAATTCGCGTGGACCATTTCGTTTTGGGTTTTGCGCTTCTCCTTTCCGCCGTTGCCAGCGCTGCTTTTGGGCTGGCCCCGGCCTTGTTCGCCGCGAACTCCAATTTGCAGTCAGGCCTTCGCGAAGGCGGCGGACGCTCCGGCGAGAGCCACCGTCGCCGCCGCGCCCGCAGCTTGCTGGCGGCAGGCGAAATCTCACTCGCCATGGTCCTGCTGGTAGCCGCGGGTTTGCTGCTGCGCAGCTTTGCCAAGCTCATGTCGGTCAGCCCGGGGTTCAACCCCCAGCACATCATCGAGGCGGATATTTCTCTGCCTCGATACCAGTATTCGACGCCGCAACAGTGGGCCGCCTTCTCCGACAACTTGCTGGCGCGAATCCAGTCTGAGCCCGGCATGCGGGATTCGGCAGTGGCGGTTCCCCGGCCCATCGCCGACGGCTGCGTTAACCTGGCCTTCGATATTGTGGGGGATCCGGCGACATCCGCGAGCACGTCGAGAACGGCCGACTATGTTTCTGTCAGTCCAGAGTACTTTCACGTGATGGGAATTCCCCTGTTGTCCGGACGCTTATTCGACCGCCACGACAGCCGTTCCGCCGCTCGGGTCACGGTGATCGGCAGAACGATGGCCCGGCTTTACTTTCCCCATCAAGACGCCCTGGGGAAGCAGCTTACATTCGCCATGCCGCCGGACTCCGGAATAGCGCGTGAGGTCGTTGGAATTGTCGGCGATGTCCGGGATGTTGCCCTGGGTCAAGATCCCGGCCCCATGATGTACGTACCCTACGCGCAGGCGCCTTTTTGGGGCGCGAACGTAGTTGTTAGGAGCACTTTGAGTCCCTCCAGCGTGGCGGCCACGATTCGGCGGGAAGTGCAAACCATGGATAAGGATCTGCCGGTCACGAATGTCACTCTAATGCAGGACCTCATCGATGCTTCAGTCTCGCAGCCCAGATTTCGCACGTTTTTGCTGGGCCTGTTTGCAGCGATGGCGCTGGTGCTTGCCGCTACCGGTATTTTCGGCGTGATTTCCTATTCGGTGTCCCGCCGAACAAACGAAATTGGGATTCGCCTTGCGCTCGGCGCGTCACGCCGCACGATTCTGCGCATGGTCCTGCGCGAAACGCTGGTTCTAACCTTCGCGGGGATGGTGCTGGGAATCCCCTGCGCACTCGCGGCTTCTCGCCTGCTTGGCCACATGCTCTTTGGCGTCTCCGCCAGTGACCCTGCCACTCTCGCCGCCGTCGCCATGGGTCTGGCTGCAGTGGCGGCCCTCGCCGGATACGTCCCCGCTCGCCGTGCCATGCGCGTCGACCCCATGATAGCCCTGCGGCATGAATAGTAAGTTGCAAGCATCCCGCCAGATGCAGGCTGTCCGCTATTGGGGTAAGGGTGTAAGCGGGATTGTTCTGCCCGTTTGTGCCGACCGGCGCGCGGCGTCAAGGATCTGCATGACAACCATGTTCGTATCAAAAGAGTTGAGATCGCCGTCCGGTTCGATGTGGGCATGGAGTACCGCAGCAAGGTAATCCAACGAATTGCTCTCCGACTTTGGCAGAGGAGCCGCCGTGGTCTGCGACTCCTCGGATTCGCCGCGATAACGGACTCGGAGGCGATCGGGGCCGACCGTTATCGCGTAGCCGGCGTTCCCATAAACCTCCATGTCCTTGCGCGCAAATGACCAATTCCACGAGGGCATCAGCACAGCCTGTGCCTTGGGATATCGCAGAATGACGGTCGCGTCATCGTCCACCTTGGGGTAAATATCGGGTTTATCGGTTTGGGCGACGGTGGTCACGCTTAAAGGAGCCTGTCCGTGCATCAGTACGGTCATCAGATCGGCTCCGTAGCAGCCAAAGTCGAATAACGCGCCCGCGCCGTTCTGTGCGGGATCGGTAAGCCACGGCAGCCATTCCGGGCCGACGCCAATTTCCTTGGGGCCTTCGTGCCCATCGTGAACCTCCACTTTTCGTATATCACCCAGCTTGCCTTGACCGACTTCTGTGAACACTTCTTTATTGCTGGGGTACCAGGTTGTCTCGTAATTGACCAGCACTTGAACATGGTACTGGCGTGCGGCGGAACGAATCGCCAGAGCGTCATCCAAGGTGGTGCACAGCGGCTTTTCAACCATCGAGCTAATTCCGTGACGCGCGGCAATCTCAATAACCTTTCGATGGTCCGCAATCGTGGTGTAAACCAGAACCGCATCGGGGTGCTGCTCGGCAATCATCCGTTCAAGGTCCGTGTAGAACAGCTTGGGATTAAGGTGATAATGAGCGGCGTATTCCTTCGCCAGAGCGTCTTGCGATTCAACAATCGCTACCAGAGTCGCACTGTTATTTCCAGGCAGAGCATGCAGAAATCCTTTCACGTGGCCGTGCACAAGTCCCACGATCGCGACCCGGATCGGCGGTTCTGCACCCGCAGCGCTAAGCGAAAACCCCAGCGGAACAAAGGCGCAGAGCGCTGGACAGAGAAAACAAAACAGAAGAAACGGTTTAGACATTAGAAAGCACTCCAATGCATAGCAATTGTGTGTGGGCGAGCCGGATGCGTACCGGAGCGAGTGTAGCGCGGACCCACAAAACAGGTTCGCGCCACTCCTCGGAGGTTTGGCAAATCTGAACGGGCGCAGGTCCAACCCCCAGCTCATGCATCCGCTTTGATCCCGCCGAACAACGCCAACTCGCGCCACTTCCAGTGGCAGTCCACGTCCACAAAGCCGATTTCTCGCAGCCAGCCTAATTGCACTTCGATACCGAGCAGTTTGTTGGAAGGATCCTCCTCTTCCCTTTTAGTCTCGATCCGGTCGAGAAACTGCTGGTGGAGCCTATCGGTGGGAGACCCGACGTGCTCCAAATTACAAAAGGCGCCCCCGGGCCGCAGCAGGTCGAAAACCTCCCGGTAGAGGCTGCGTTTGCGCTCATGCAGAACATGGTGAATGGCGAAACTGGAGATCACGGAATCGAACTCTCCTAACGGCGGCAGCGGGTTCGAGAAGTCGTGCGCAACGATGGTCACCTTGCCATCGCCGTCGAACCTCCCGTGGAGCTCCTCCAGCATCGCGGGGGAGAAGTCCAGGGCGACAAACGCCGTCTGCGGCCGATCCGCCTTCACGAGCGACAGCAGCCTTCCGCCGCCGCTTCCTACGTCAAGAATACGGGCCGCATCGAGAGGAACGAACTCCAAAAGCGTCGCTTCCCCTTCGGTACGATGGGGAATAGAGTCGGCGCGGCGGAGGTACTCCAAAGCGTGCTCGGTAGAAGACCAAAGATTGCAATCATCAGGATTTGGCATCTTTTGATTGTCCTCGAAGGCAGCGATCAAGTCCAGCCCGGCGGGCGAGATGGGTGCCCAACATAGAAGTTGAAGACTGGCCCACTCCCTGTAACGTGGGCGTCTCGCCCGCTCGGGCGCGGGCATCCTGCCCGAGCCTTCCGGGCGGGAGCGGGACGCCCCGGCGACAGCGGGCGGGACGCCCACGCTACCTCTCGTGGGATGAGCATCCTGGCCATGCCACAAGCGCTCTACCTTAGTCCCACGTCGAACAGAGCCAGCCAATACTGAAGTGATTGCAGGCCAAAACCGCAGAGGATAAGTCCAATTCCGAAAGCTCCGAGCCGTCGCTCCGGCAGGTTGTCAGCGTAGTACTCGATAAACGGGTTCACGGTAATCCCAACTCCTGTTACCAGGCCGGTCACAAGACCTACCCGGATGGCAAACGGCCAATCGCGGTCGGTCTGATGCACGAGCGCACTGCAAATGAGCGCCGTGACCGTATAGCCGACCGTTCGAACCACCGTCCCCCAAAATTGACGGCGCGTCAGCCGAGGGCGGCGTGACGACACATAATCCAACGCAGGACGCATTCCGCGTGAGTAGGCGAATATCTGGCCGAATGTGATGAGGAGTCCGAATGCTATCGCGAACTCGAGGCCCAGAAGCCTGTACAGCCCAATGCCGAACGCAAACCCGCGGATGGCGCTGAAAAGGCATTCCCAACCCAATGCGTAATGGTCAAGGCCGCTGGCGGCTCGATTGAGTTCAACGGATAGGGTGATGCCAGTGGCGATACCCGCGGCGAGGCCAAAGAAAAGACCAAGGCCGAGGCCATAGCCAATTCCAAAGACGATTGAGTAAGTTACCGCCCTCGTGAGGAGTCTTAAGGGTCCGTGTTGACCGCCCAACAAATCGTAGGCGAGATAAAGACTGCCTAACACATCAAGACAGGTGCCAATGATGCTGATCGCCGCGACCGTGTGGTGGTCCATCGAATGATTATAGACGTATCGACAGCGGGCCCTCGCCGCGGATCACTCGCGCGCAGGCTTTGGCGCGCAGATTCTTCCCCAGCGTTAATCCTGTGGGGAAAACGTTTCGTCAGGCGGTATGGTGCGAGTGTCACTTCTCTTGCGATTTGAACGCCGAGCGCAGCTTGTCGGCGAATGTCCCAAGGCCCTCGGCGGGAGGAGCATTGCGCTCTGTCCACTCGCGCACTTCCTCGGCCTCGCGCGCTTCCGCCACTGCCTTCGCGCTCAGGCGGATGCGTCGGCCTGACGGATCGACTTCCAGCACGATCACCTCAACGTCCGCCCCGACCGGTAAGGCTCGCCGGACGTCGCCTTCCTTCGCGATGCCGGTTTCGCTCAAGGGAATGACACCGGTACGTCCGGGGGCCAGGAAGACGAACACGCCGAAGTTCTCGTGTCGCTCGACCTTTCCTGTCAGGCGCGCGCCCGGAACGATGCCAGGCCGGGCTCCCGTAGCCGCCTCCGTCCCCGCCCAGCCTTCCTGAACCAGCGCCACGCCGATCCGTTTCTGTTCGGGGTCGACGGTGAGAATCTCAAATGTGCCCGTCATCCCGGGAGCCACCTGACCCGCCCAGCCTTCCGATCGTCCGGTCGGCACGAAGGTGGAAGCATGGGCCAGCGCCTCGATGCCCGGCTCGAGCTCCACGAACGCGCCGAACTTCGCGACGCGCGTGACGCGGCCAGGCCGCACTTGGCCTACTGCGTACACGTCGCTCACTCTCGACCATGGGTCGGCAGAGAGCTGCTTCAACCCAAGCGAGATCTTCTGCTTTTCTTCGTCCACGCGCAGGACCTTGACCGTGATCTCCTCGCCCGCTTTGACGATCACCGATGGGGCCGACACGCGGGACCACGCCATCTCGGACACGTGGAGCAGCCCCTGGACACCTGCGCCGAGATCGACGAACGCGCCGAACTCGCGGACGGAGGTGACACGGCCGGTCATGACTGCACCGGGGACGATCTTGTCGCGGACCTTGGCGGCGTTCGCCCGCTGCTCGTCCTCGAGGAGCTGGCGCCTGGCGACGACGATGTTCGAGCCGCCTTCCTTGTACTCGATGATCCGGAATTGGTAGACATGCCCTTCGTGCGCCAACGCGTCAGCGCCGCGGAGGTCGATCTGGGAAACCGGACAGAACGCGCGGCGCCGGCCGATGCGCACCTCGTAGCCGCCCTTTACCTCCCGTTCGACCTTTCCTTCCACCGGCAGGCCGCTTTGAAAGGCGGCTTCGAACTGCTGATCGCTCGCGGCCGCTCCCGCCAGCCTGCGGGAGACCGTCAGCCCACCTGACGTCGATACCACCATCGCCTGAACGCGATCGCCCAGCGCAACCTCAATCTCGCCGTCGGCGTTCTTCAGTTCGGCGATATCCATTACCGCCTCACCCTTGCGGCCAACGTCGACTAACGCCACCTCCGGGCCGATGGCAACGATCCTGCCCTCCACGAGTTCTCCTTGATCCAGGCGCTTGGCCTGGGTCGAAGCCTCGAACATCGCGGCAAAGTCTTCCTCATGATCACTCACGGCACGCTCCTCGTCATGATGGCGCTTCGCCCGTCGGCACGCATTCCCTCGCGCGTGCACGAACGGACAGCCAGCGATTGTACCAGCAGGATCGAATCATAAGAAGAGCGAACTCACAAACAACTGATACCTCAGCACTTGGGTGGCAAAACACGCGGATCAAAATCCAGTCCTGAGGGGTTAGCCACCGTAAAGCCTGCGGCCTTGCGGGAGGATAATTACTTTTTCTTATTTTCCCTTGTCGAAATCAATCCCCTTCACACGTCACCCCCATAGAGGCGGCTTAGCGATCAAGCTTCGCCACCTCTGGGTAGTGTCCTAATTCGAACGTACCGCCGCCCTTTAGGGCGGCACATGCCGGGTAAAGCCCGGCGCTACGCCACAAATTGGAACACTACCCACCACAGGAGGTGAACGATGTGCCCAGTTTGTTTGGCGACCATGGGACTAATCGCAGCCAGTGCGGTTTCTGCCGGCGGTCTAGCAGCATTGGCTGTGAAAGTTTCTCGCAAAAAGGACGGAACAAAAGAAATCGCCCCGAATCTGAATAACGAGAAGAAATGAAGGTGCCGACGAGGAGTTCAGAAAATTTTCAGAGCGAGTCGTCTCGGTCTGACTCAGAAAACAAAGGAGAAATTAAGATGGCAACAAGCAAAGAGAAAGACAAGGAACAGGGGAAAGGGCATCTCGCGATGAACACACCCCCGATCGTGCCGCAGCAGGAGTGGCGGGCTGCGCGCCAGCAACTCCTGGTGAAGGAGAAGGCCTTCACCCGCTCCCGTGACGCGCTGGCCGCCGAACGCCGGCGGATGCCTTGGCTGGCTGTGGACAAGAAATACGAGTTCGACGGACCCAAGGGCAAGGTAAGCCTGCTCGATTTGTTCGAGGGGCGCCCTCAGTTGATCGTCTATCGCGCCTTCTTCGAGCCCGGGGTATTCGGCTGGCCGGAGCACGCTTGCCGCGGCTGCTCCCTGGGCGCCGACCAGGTCTCGCACCTAGCTCATCTGAATGCTCGCGACACCACCCTCGTCTACGCCTCACGTGCGC
>JBKQVI010000434.1:0-24998 GCA_052139985.1 Terriglobia bacterium | reverse complement strand
CCACGAGTAAGGGCCAACTGCGCCGCCCTCGCGCCCTCGACGGCCCCGGGCAAGTTCATTCTTATCGTGGCTAACGCAAAATTACCAAGTTCGAGTCGAACCCATCTACTTACGGACGGATTACGGGGGTACCGTCCCGATTTCAGATGTGGGGCCGGGCTTGAGGCCGACATGTGCCGTCCTAGAGGGCCGCGCTACGTTTAACTTAGGACAGTGCGCCAGCGCAAGGCTAAATAGTGTGTTAGCATGATGTTGACATACAGGAGGAACGTATTTCATCTCTAAATCATAAGTTGAAAGCTATTCCGCTCGGAGGTCTGGGCGAATTCGGAATGAACATGATGGCGTACGAGTTCGACGATGATGTGATCATCGTTGACTGCGGCGTCATGTTTCCGGACGCCGAACAGCTCGGCGTGGACATCGTCATTCCTGACCTCAGTTACGTGCGCACGAACCGCGATCGCATCCGCGCCATTCTGCTGACCCACGGGCACGAAGATCACATCGGCGGTCTGCCCTATCTGTTGGAAGAAGTTGATGTGCCGGTCTACGGCACTGCCTTTACGCTGGCCCTGGCTCATTCGAAGCTGGTCGAACACGATCTGGCGGAAAGCACCGATCTGCGGGAGATGCAGCCCCGCGCGCCGTTCCAGGTAGGGCCGTTTCGCGTGGAGTTCATCCACCTGACGCACAGCATCATTCAGTCTGGAGCCTTGGCCATCACTACGCCGCTCGGCACCATCATTCATACCGGCGATTTCAAACTCGATCCCACGCCCACGGACCAGCACGTCAGCGATTTGCATACGCTTGCCGACTACGGGCGGCACGGCGTGTTGGCGCTATTCGCCGATTCGACCAACATCGAACGCCCGGGCCTAACGCCCTCGGAGCGCGCCGTCCGGCAGCGACTGTCGCAAATCATCGGAGACGCCAAGGGACGCGTGTTGATCTCTTGTTTTGCGACTTCCATGCATCGGTTGCAGATCGTCACCGACTTGGCGCACGAGCACGGCCGCAAACTCTGTTTTGTGGGCCGAAGCATGTTCAAGAACTCCGAGATTGCCATGCAGATGGGCAAGCTGAATGTGCCGCCCGGAATGCTGGTGCCACCGCAGGATTTACGCAGGTTGCCACGGGAACAGGTTGCGGTGGTCATCGCCGGCAGCCAGGGCGAACCCATGTCCGCCATGGCGCGCGTGTCCGTGGCAAGCCATCGCTGGGTCTCGGTTGAACCCGGTGATGAAGTCGTGCTGAGCGCCCGGGTGATTCCCGGCAACGAGAAGGCCATCTTCCGCATGCTCGATCACCTCTACCGGCGCGGGGCGCTTGTCCATTATCACGACGGCAGCCAACCGCCCGTTCACGTCTCCGGGCACGGCAGCGCGGAAGAATTAAAGCTGATGCTGAATATTGTCCAGCCGAAGTACTTTGTGCCGATCCACGGCGAGTATCGGCAACTTTGGCGGCACATGGAAATCGCCAAGGAACTGGCGGCGGTTTCGCAGGATACTTTCCTGCTGGAGACCGGAGACGTCCTGGAGTTCGATGAACAGGGGGCGCGCCGATCCGGCCGCGTGAAAGTCGGCCGCATCTGCATCGATGGCGGAACCCTGGACGAAGTGGAAGAGGTCATTCTCAAAGAACGCCGCCACATTTCGGAAGACGGCATCGTGATTCCCATCCTCGCCATCAACGAGCACACGGGTTTGCTGGAAACCGAGCCGGAAATTGTCTCGCGCGGATTTGTTCCCCTCGAGGAAGCGCGCGATTTGGTGGAAAGTGCACGGGAAGTCATCATGCGCACTATTGAAAAGTCCAATCTCGAGGAAGTCGCCGACTGGGGCATGATCAAGGAGAAGATCCGCACCGCCCTGCGGCGGCACTTCGATCAGGAAACAGGAAAACGGCCCATGATTCTGCCGGTCATCCTTGAGGTATAACCATTTTAGATTTTAGATTAGGCACCTGCGGTCGAGAACGTGGGAGGTGCCGGTTGCACAATGAGGCCACGTCGCCAAATCCAAAATCTAAAATCCAAGACTAGGCAAGCGCATCAGGAGCCCTATGCCCCTCTACCAAGCCATCGTTCTCGCCATCGTGCAAGGCCTGACGGAATTCCTGCCGGTTTCGAGTACGGCGCATTTGTGGTTGGTTCCGTGGATTCTGAAGTGGAAGGACCCTGGGCTGACATTCGACGTTGCCCTGCACGCGGGAACGCTGGTTGCCGTGCTGCTCTACTTCTGGCGCTACTGGCTGGAAATGGCCAAGATGGTCTTGGGAATCAGCGGGGACAACGCCGGCACGATGGCAAATGGCGGCGCCCCGGCCACGGCTGGCTCAGTGACTCTGCTCGGCGAGAACCGCCAGCTTCTCTGGTTCCTCGTTCTCGCCACGATTCCCGGTGGGATTGCCGGACTATTGTTTGAGCGCGCCGCGGATGAGCAACTGCGCTCGCCACTCATCGTTGGCACGGCGCTGATCGTGGTAGGCTTAGTCATGTGGGCGGGCGAGCGTGTGGGCCGCCGCGATATCAGCCTGGGCCGAGTCGGCTTGCTGGATTCCATCATTGTCGGAGTGGCACAGGCATTCTCTGTGATCCCGGGGGTTTCGCGTTCGGGCTCCACCATGGCCGCGGGCCTTTTTCGCGGCATGAACCGGGAAACGGCAGCGCGTTTCTCCTTTCTCCTCGCAACCCCCCTCATTGCCGGCGCATGCCTGAAGAAGGGCTTGGAAATCCACCACTCCGGCTTGCCGGCCGACATGCGCATGCCCTTCTTGTTTGGGATCATCGTGTCGGCCATTGTGGGATATGCCGTAATTGCCGTGCTGATCCGCTATTTGGAGCGCCGGACCTTCACCGTTTTCGTTGTTTACCGGGTCATACTGGGCGTGATACTCTTAGCTGTTGGATGGGGATTGCGTCACTGAAAGCACCAGTGACGAGTGGTAAGCGGCGAGCAAGCATCTAGTATCCTCCCCGCCAGGCAGGGTCGTTGTCGCTCGCCGGTGGCCGCTTGTCATTGTCCTGCTAAGCGCCGGTTCGGAATAGGACAGTAACAAGTGGCAAGTAGCGAGCAGGAAAGACCGCTTCGGTATCGGGCGGGGGGCCTGCTTATCGCTGACTTGCCGCTCGTCGCTGTTCTAGAATGTGAGGCAACCGATGGGTAGCCCTGCGCCGGCGTCTTCTTCGAAGACCAAAGAATCAAACTCCAAGAACTCCAAAGGACCGCTGCTGGGCTCGCGGCGACTTCTTGAGCTGCTCGGTCTGCTCACAAGCGTAGCCGGCTTGCTGATCCTGCTTAGCCTGGTATCTTACCTGCCCGAAGACCCTTCGCTAAATACGGCTGTGGCAACCGGAACATTGCCGCACAATTGGATTGGGCCGGCTGGCGCGTATTTTGCCGACAGCCTGTTTCAAGTCTTCGGTTGGGTTGCCTATTTGCTCCCTCTCGGGTTACTGGTGGTAGGGGTGCGATTGCTGATGGCGAAGGCCTTTGAGGCTCCTCGCACTAAAATGCTGGGCGCCGGGATCTTGCTGGCTTCTTTGGGCGCTTTGCTGGACCTCTTTCCCTACACCCCGGCAATCCATGGAGCATTGCGAGGCAGCGGGGTGGTAGGATACTTAGCAGCCTCGATGCTGATTCACGCTTTCAACCGTTTAGGCGCAAGCATCGTGGCCGCTACGCTCTTTCTCGCCTCTCTGTTCCTTGTCACCCGATTCTCTTTTGGTTGGGCGGCGGAATTCCTGCAAGAACACGGGAGCCGCGTATTGGAACCACTCCAGGCACGGTGGGCCTCGTGGCAAGAAGCGCGAGCCACCAAGGCCGCAGCACGTCAACGCCAGCAGATGGAGCGAAGGCGTTTGACGGGCAAGCCTCCCGTGCTGCTGCAAAAGTTGGCCAGCCGCAAGACACCCCCGGGACAGCCCATAACCATGCAGCCCGCCTGTGTTCCTGCGTCCGCCGCTCCAGCGAAACAGGAAACCTCGGAACAACCTGCACCGCCCCCCGTCGTGCGAATGCCGAAGCCTTCGCCCCCCAACGATGCGCCAAGGATCATCGGGCGTGCGGCGAACGGATACAAACTGCCCAGCGCCACGCTGCTGCGACCTCCCGAGGACGCGGCCGGAATCGATGAAGACGAATTGACGGAACGGGCTGCCCGGTTGACCGCGAAGTTTCTCGAATTCGGTGTCACCGGAAGCGTCACGCAGATTCATCCCGGGCCGGTGGTCACGACTTTCGAATTCAAACCGGAAGCCGGCATCAAGTACAGCCGCATTACGAACCTCGTCGATGATTTGTGTCTGGCGATGAAGGCGGAGTCGATCCTGATCGATCGCATTCCCGGAAAATCCACGGTTGGAATCGAGGTGCCCAATCTGCACCGCGAAATCATTCACCTGCGTGAACTGGTGGAGTCGAATGAATTCCTGGGAGCAACCTCCAGACTGAGCCTCGGACTAGGTAAAGACGTTACCGGTAAAATTCGTATCGGCGATTTGACGCAAATGCCCCACTTGCTGATTGCCGGCTCGACAGGATCCGGCAAAAGTGTGGCGATCAATTCCATGGTGATTTCCGTTCTCATGAAATCGACTCCCGACGAAGTAAAGCTGATTCTGATTGACCCCAAGCGCCTGGAATTGAATCTTTACGATGGCGTCCCGCACTTGCTGACGCCCATTGTCACCGAGCCCAAACGGGCCGCCAACGCCCTACGCCGTGCCGTCATGGAAATGGACGATCGTTTGCGCAAGCTTGCCGAGCACGGAGTGCGCAACATCGGTCAGTACAACAAACTGTTCGAACCGGAATCGACGCTAAGCCTGTTTGATAACAATGGCGAGCGTGAGCGTCCCCTGCCCTACATCGTCATTGTTATTGACGAACTCGCCGACCTGATGATGGTTGAGCCGCAGGGAGTGGAAGAGTCCATCACTCGTTTGGCACAAATGGCGCGGGCAGTAGGCATTCACTTGATCCTGGCGACGCAGCGTCCCTCGGTCGATGTGATTACGGGTTTGATCAAGGCCAACATGCCGTCCCGCATCTCCTTCCGTGTCGCATCCAAGGTGGATTCGCGCACCATTCTCGACTCCAACGGTTCGGAAGCTCTGCTGGGGCGTGGCGACATGCTCTTTCTCCCACCCGCAAGCTCCCGGCTCCAGCGTTTGCACGGGGCGTTGGTGACCGAAGGAGAAATCCAGAAGGTGGTCGATTGGTGCAAGTCCCAGTCGCAGCCTCAGTACAATGAGGAATTTCTGGAACCCATTCGCGACAAGGAGCAGGAGACAGAACCCGTGGATGAGGAAGACGCTGCCGAGCTTGATTCCGTGTACGAGGACGCTGTGCGCATCGTGGTGGAGTCCGGTAAGGCCTCGACGTCATTGCTGCAGCGCCGACTGCGCCTGGGTTATGGACGCGCGGCTCGGCTGATTGACATGATGGAAAAGGACGGCATTGTCGGCTCTCCAGACGGCGCGCGTCCCCGCGAGGTCTTGAAGCGGCCCGACTGGCTACAAGAAGTTGACCAGTCCCTGCGCTAACCCTTGGGCCTTCGCTGTGGTAGAGCCCCGGCCTTTGTTGCGATTTCTTCTTGAGTGGCCGTCCTCGTCGTGGTATTAAGGTGCACGAAATTGGCCTTCGGGACCAGTTCGGCAGCCATACAACCGCCTTCGGATTGACGAGGGACGAAGGAGACTCATGGCGAACCTACCCTTTGTGCAAAGGAGACGATCTTCGCGGCTCAGATTTCCTTGCCGCGTGAAGATCAGCGGAGTTGATCGGGAAGGAAATCCGTTTAGCGAAGAGACAGAAACCGTCTGCGTCAGTAAATGTGGGGCCTCCTTGAAGACCCAGCGCCAGTTTGCAATGGGCCAAACGCTTACGGTCGAGACCCTCGATCAAGGCCGTTCAGGACAGTTTCAAGTCGTGTGGCTAAGCCAGCCCGGTAGTCACCAGGCAGGTCAGATCGGAATCGAGCGAGTCGATGCCCACCGCTTTTGGGGTGTTGAGTTTCCACCGGAAGATTGGAGCGCTAGTTAAGATACCTTCTTTTCCGACGTTTACGCGAGGAGACGGCTCCCATCGCGTCACCCCGGAAGGACACAAGTACCCGCAAGATGATCGCCTGCATCTCTTTTAGAAGAGGCCCTCTCAAAATTCTCGGAGCGATTCTTGGAGATTCGTGGGGTTCAATTCTTGACAAGCAGTGGAATCCGTCTGAGAATGTTCAGACGGACTGGAGTCGCACTGCCGTAGCTTCGACTGCCGCAGTGATGAGTTATGATTCGGCCCGGGTATTGGCGATTCCACATGTGCCGCGGTAGCTCAGGTGGTAGAGCGCAGCCCTGAAAAGGCTGGCGTCGGCGGTTCAACTCCGTCCCGCGGCACCATAAGATCAAGCCCTCGCGAACCTCAACAATCAGGCAAGTGTTCGTATCTGTCCCCAAAGCACAGGGAGAGTTCGGCTCTCCTGCCGTGGCCACCACCAAAAGCCATTCTGCTTGTCTTTGGGCTCGCCGCCGGTGCACCCGCCAGCCCGGGCGGGGCAACTAAAGCTTGTATGCGCTCCGATAGGGAGGATCAATATAGGCATTCAGCTTCTCTGAGTTCGTGACGCGCATGTTAGCGGTGTCCCATTCCAAAAGTTCCCCCGGAAAACGTTGGACAATGCAACCGAGCAGGAACGCTTCGGTTACCGGACTCTGGAGCCCAAAGTTGGCGAGGGGCGCCTCCGCTCCGCCCTTACATGCCGCGAGCCATTGGTCGATGGCCACGTCGGTCCGTGGTGCGCCCGGTTCTCGCGGCGGCGCTTGGTATTGGTATTTGGGGGATTCCGGATAAACGCGAGGGTTGTTGCCATTAAAGCCGGCAAGCAAGATGCCTTGGTCGCCGACGTACAGGATCCCCTCGTTCTCCTCGCCACCGGTGAACATCCGTTGATCTCTTTCGTTGAGCCCTGCCGGGCGCGGGGGCCGCAGGCCTCCGTCGTACCAAGACATTCGCAGGGCTGGGCGGTTGCCATTAGCCGGATAATGGAGGTGGACCATGGACGCTTTCGGGAAGGTCTCGTCCCAACTCTCGCTGGAACTGGCTTCCACCGAATCGGGCGGAGTGAGGTTGAGGATCTTGAACACGCCGGCAAAGCTATAACAACCCATGTCACCGAACGAACCGCAGCCGAAGTCATGCCAGCCGCGCCAAACGAAAGGCAGATACGCCTTGCTGAAAGGACGCTCCGTCGCCGGTCCCAACCACATGTCCCAATCGAGACCATCGGGGATCGGGTCCGGGGCGTCCGGGCGGCCTATACCCTGCGGCCAGAACGGACGGCTCGACCAATTGTGGACTTCGCGCACCTTTCCGATCGCGCCGTCGGCAAGCCACTCCGAGATGATGCGGGTGGGTTCGGAGGAAGGATTATTGATGGTCACGGAGGTCGCCACTTTCATCTCGCGAGCCGTAGCGGCCATCCGCCGTGCGTCGCCAATCGAGTGCGTCATGGGCTTCTGACAAAGCACGTGCTTGTGTTTGCGCATCGCCGCTAGCGATATGCCGGCGTGCCAATGGTCGGGCGTCGCCACGTAAACGGCGTCCAAATCCTTCTCCTTGTCGAGGAGCTCGCGCCAATCGCTATACGCCGTACATCCCCGGTACGAACCGCTGGCCGAACCGTTTCGGGAACCGTAGTAGGCTTCCACCAGCCGCTTGGCGGGCTCGCGGCCGCCCATACCGACGCTGGTCCGGAACGTGTGCGAGAGCTGCACCTCGCCGGGGGACGCCAGGTCCTCGCCCCAATTCTCGTAACCCGGGCCGAGCAGCCGCCGGGCCGATTTCAGGATGCCATTGTCGTCGTACTCGACGTAATCCTTGCTGCCCCTATTGCAGTCGCACACGGCAATCACCTGAACGTCAGGACGGGCCAGAAGTTCCATGGTGATATCGAATCCTTGGTGCCCCATGCCAACCGCAGCCAGAGTGATGCGGTCGCTGGGAGGAACATAACCCGGTCCCCCCAGGACATGACGCGGAACGATCATGAGTGTGGATGCGGCCGCCACAAATTCACGGCGTGTCAGCAGTTCAGCTTTCCTTTTGCCCATCGATGATCTCCTTTTGCTCGACCGTTCCGCGGCCTATACGGACACCGGACTGCCGGACGCGGAAGACTCACTCGGCTCCGATTTTGTGGCGGATTGGACTCCCGATTGAGTAAGTCAGGCAGATGGTATACAACCATCAACCGAGGAAATCAACATGCATGATTCGGAATGGATGGATCATGGCGGGGCGTTCGCGATAGAATCCAGCGGAAGGAAAGGAGACGTGTTGATGCAAAACAAGGTGCGGTGGGGCGTTCTGGGGGCCGCCCAGATCGCGATTCAAAAGGTAATCCCAGGCATGCAGCGCGGAGAATGGAGTGAGATTTCAGCGATCGCCTCGCGAGACCGGCGGAAAGCCGAAGCGGCGGCACGCTCGCTGGGCATCCCCAAGGCGTATGGATCGTACGAAGAGCTCTTGCGGGACCCGGAGATTGAAGCGGTCTACAACCCGCTCCCCAACCAGCTTCACGTTCCCTGGAGCCTCAAGGCGATGGAAGCGGGCAAGCATGTGCTATGCGAAAAGCCTCTGAGCCTGACCGCCGACGAGGCACGGGTCCTCTTGCCCGCGCGGGACCGCGCAGGCGTGAAGATTGGCGAAGCATTCATGGTCTGCACACACCCGCAGTGGCTCCGAACTCGCGAACTCATCGCGGCCGGCGGAATCGGAACACTGCGCTCCGTCGTGGGCTTCTTCAGTTACTTCAACCAGGACCCCGCCAACATCCGCAACGTCGCCGAGTGGGGCGGCGGTGGATTAATGGACATCGGATGCTACCCCATCACGACCTCGCGCTTTGTGTTCCGGGAAGAACCCCGGCGGGTCATGGGGCTGATCGAGCGCGATCCCGAAATGAAGATTGACCGGCTAACTTCGGCAATCCTTGACTTCCCCTCAGGACAGGCCATCTTCACCTGCGGCACCCAACTCATCCCGTATCAACGGATGCAGTTTCTCGGCACGAAAGGACGCGTCGATGTTGAGATTCCGTTTAATGCGCCGAACGACAGGCCCTGCCGGATCTTCATTGACGACGAGGGTGACCTCTTTAAGCGGAGCGTGAGAACAGAAGAGTTCGCCACTTGTGACCAGTATACGATTCAGGGCGACGCATTATCGAGGGCGATTCGGGAAGGCGGAGAGGTTCCGGTTCCCGTCGAGGAAGCCATCAAAAACATGTCCGTCATCGATGCCATCTTTCGGTCGGCGGAATCAGGCAAATGGGAGAGACCGTAGGTTGGCCAGAAGGCCGGTGCGGTCCGGCTCGGGCGGGTCAAGAGAAATCGACGCGACAACTGGAGGAAACTCGTGAGCCTCTTTCGAATCGCACTTGCCAATATCCGTTTCCCAGACAGTCCGGAGGAGTCGATCACGCTCGCCGAGCGGGCTATCGGCCAAGCCTCCGCGAAGGAAGCCCGGATCATCTGTTTTCCGGAATGCTTCATTCCCGGCTACCGGGGAGTAGGAAAGCGCGTGCCGCCTGCCAATGCTGAGTTCCTTGAGCGCGCCTGGTCCGCCATCGCCGCAGCGGCCGCGAAGGCAAGCATTACGGTCATTCTCGGAACAGAGCGCTTTCTTGACGGCGTCCTGGTAGCGACCGCCCTGGTAATCGATCCGGACGGAGCAATCGCAGGCTTTCAGGACAAGGTCCAGATTGACCCCTCGGAAGAGGGCACTTACGCTCCTGGCTCCGGCCGCCGCGTTTTTCAAGCAGGTCCCGTGACTTTCGGTATTGCGATCTGCCACGAAGGCTGGCGCTACCCTGAGACTGTCCGCTGGGCCGTGCGGCATGGAGCCCAAGTCGTATTTCACCCACATTTCCACGAAGCGGAGCCCGGTTCTTACCGGCCAACGACCTTCGCGGATCCTGCGAATACATTCCACGAAAAGGCCGTCCTGTGCCGAGCCGCCGAGAACACCTGCTATGTCGCCACCGTTAATTGCGCGAGTCTTGGATCCCCGACCACATCGGCGGTCGTCCGTCCGGATGGAACATTGCTCAGCTACCAGCCCTACGGCGAGGAAGGCGTGCTGATTGCAGACATCGACATTACTACGGCGACAGGCCTGCTGGCGGCGCGCTACAAAAGTGTATCGTGATAGCTGATGGCAGAGTCACGGCGCTAAGGCCCGTTACCATGCCTTGGCGAGATTCATTAATCCTTCACGATAGTCGTCCTTCTCGATTCTGCTTGCCACGCCGAACTCCGCCAGAAGGGTCATCATTCGCCCCACCGAAAGGCCTGCCACCTGAGCAGCCTTGCCGAGAGAGACGTCGCCATTCCTATATTTTTCTACAGCGAGCAGCAGCCGGCCCCTCGCCACCAAGTCGCGCACGGCCTTAGAGAAATCACTGCGCTCTTCTTTGGAGATCTCGATGAGAAACTCGTAGTTGTCCTTGTCCATGCGGACACTCATCGTCTTGGTCATTTCTGGGCCTCCATTGTCCTTCTGGCATCCTCGACGATTGCACGCTTATAGCGTCCGTACTGAGCGAGGGCCGTGAGTTTGGCTAAGGCATCACGGTCGTCGAGTAGACCTTTTTCGTGGCTTCGAACTAGAATGGCCATCGCGGTGGTAAATGGGATGCCGAGCAACTTCGACGCATTGATGCCGTTCTTGTCATCAATTCCCAACAATTGAGCTTTCTCCTTCATGGCGAGAGCAATGGCTTCCGCTTCACCGCTACCCAAACTGAAATCTGCTTCCAACCTGGAGACGACCTTGCGGTTCTTGACCGCCAGAACTTGTATTCGCGATTCGTCCAACACTTTTTGGATCAGCAGTGCATCAATGGTCTTCTTCACGCCGCAGCACTCACGCTCGACTTCTGCAGGGATCGCAATATCTAATCCCACGCTGGCCAGGAACGGGCCGAGGAGCTCAATCTTGGCCATCAAAATCAGAGTGGACGAGTCAAGAACAATCATATGACAAAGTATTACAAACGTCATCATAACAGAAACGTGCGCTCACGGCAACTCCCACCGAGACCCTCAGGATGTAGAGAACAGCGGCCGGGATCAGGAAACGGGGCCGACAAGTACCGTGTAACCGGTGGGAGCCGAAACCCCGCCGGCGGGCTCGATGGTTACGGCAAACGCCTTGGCAGTAAGATCATTGGGCAAGGAGGTCAGGATGAGTTGGCCATTTCCCTGACTGTCCGTGTTGAAAACACCCACATCCACGGGCTTGCCTACGGTGGGTATCAGCCAGAATTCGTACGTGCGGCCGCTCGGGAGTGACGGAAGATTCGTGGTATAGAACAGCAGTCCCTTGTCACGATTGTAGAACGCCTTGCCGTGGGGCGCGAGGCGCGAGGCCGCCGGCGACAACTCCACCTGGAGGCTTTGGGGACTGGTCAGCATATCTGAGACCGCTTGAGCATGCGCCGTCGAAGCTTTCAGTTCGAGGTTTGACGTCTCGAGTCGCTGGTGGATGAGTTCAATTTCGGCCAGCCTCCGGGAAAGACGTTGGTTTGTCATCGTGAGCCACACGGCTGTCCCGACGAGCAGAACACACACGACCGCCAACACTCGCGCCCATGCGGGTGTCCAGAGTCCGCGGCGAGCAGGAACGGAGGGGGCGCCCTTCACACCCTCGCGGCGGCCAGCCCGAAACAATGCCAGAATGCTTTCGCGTAGTGCCGGAGGTGGCTCAGTCTGAGGAGAGGCCAGCGCGAACATCGCTACGTGCCTTCGAGCCACCTCGATCTTTGCACGGCATTCGGCGCAGCCTTGCAAGTGGGCCGCGAAGCCGGCCTTGTCGGGGCCATCGAGCACCCCGAGCTCGTAAAGCTCGAAGTCCTCATCGTATTGGGGGTGCGCATTCATTGTTCCCTACTCACCAAGTTCCGCCTTGAGTGAAGCAAGAGCGGTCCTCAGCCGCGTCTTGGCCGTTCCGAGCGGCTCCCCGGTGCGTCTGGCGATTTCGCTTTGGCTGAGCCCTTCGAAGCAGGCAAGCTCCATGGCTTCGCGTTGCGCCTCTGGAAGAGCTCGCCAGGCTTCGCGAACGCGCTCCGCCATGGCGTTCCGTGCCGCCCGGGTTTCGATTTTCAGCCCCAACTCTTGGCAGCGTGTTACGACCTCGTCTTCGACCGCCGGCGCGCGACGTCGCAGTCGGTCAATCGATCGGTTCCACGTCAACACCAGCAGCCAACTGTCCAAAGAGGCGCACGAGGAATCGAAGTTTCCGGCACTGCGCCAGAGCTCACGGAAAACGTCCTGCAGCACTTGCTCAGCGGCCCCCTCTTCTTGCAGGATACGCTTGGCCACCGAGTACGCGCTTCCGGCATGCCGGTCGTACAGGACTCCGAAAGCCACGTCGTCGCCTTGCAGGATGCGGCGAATCAGGACCTCATCAGTATCGCTGCACTCGAGCTCGTGGATGGTAATCGACTCCAATCTGCGCTCCTTCCAATATTCCGAGCAGGGAGTTTATACGCATTCTTCTCGAGCGGCAATGACCTTCGGCACACCCGTAAGCACTATTGTCGATGTGAATTCCGAAAACTCGAACCTGGTGAACGAAGTTGTCCTTCGGGTGTGAACGGCGATGGCGCGGCATTTTCCTTGCTCAACCTAACGACGTGCGCTGCCCGCCTCATACCGCAAGATTGTGCAGATAATCGTAGCTCATCTTGGCGCTTGCGAGTGAGTCCCGATCGCATTCGTCCTGCTCGACATAATAGTGCTGCAGACCACCTCTGGGCGCGGCTTTGAAGATCCGGCGCCAGTCGATGACTCCCTGGCCAACCTCGGTGAACGCTCCCGGACGGTCGTCGCCTCCGGTGCTCGGCGGAAAGCCGGGCTTCAGATCCTTGATATGAAGCTGCAAGAACCGCCCGGGGAAGCGATTGAAATAATCAACCGGGTCTTTGCCGGCGCGCACGCACCAAAAGCAATCAAGTTGGAAGCTGACGAGCTTCCCATCGGTCCGCCGAAGCAGTTCGTCGTACTCGGTCACTCCCTCCACGCTGCCAAAATCGAAATTGTGGCCGTGGTAAAAGAAGTGGCAGCCCGACTTGTTGGCGGCTTCGCCCACTTGGTTAAACCAATCGGCATCTCGCTTTATGGCGTCGAGCGATTGCCGGTCCTGCTCATCGAGGCTGGCTAGACCGACGAACGTAATGCCGCACTCGCGGGCGTCTGCGATGCTTTTCGCGAGATGAGTTTTCAGTAGCTCCTCGGTGAAATGCGTGCTCAGCGGACGGAGGCCGCTCGCGTTGAGCATGTGTTTGAGTTCTGCTGGCTTCTTTCCGTAGAAATCGAAGGTTCCGCCAATTTCCACATCTTTGTAGCCAATCTCGGCAACTTTCTTGAACGTGCCCGCAAGGTCCTTTTCCAAATGGTCGCGGACCGTGTAGAGCTGGAGTCCGATCGGCATTCCATAAGGGTTGGCGCTGAGTTCGTGTGTACTCGAAGCCGCCAACACGCCCAGTCCGAGGGCAGCACGCGTGATAAAGTCTCTTCGATTCAAGTCCATGACGTCGTCATTCACCTCATCGTTGTATTCCTTGAATACCGGCTTTGAAGCGCCGCGGCGCCTCAGCCTGTTGCATCCACGCTCCAGAATTCTGTCAACCTGAGCGCCAGAGGCAAGGTTCTATACGCAGCGGAGCCCCGTGTCAAGGAAGATTCCGCAGAGATATTCGGGATCCAGCCCGCGGCGCAACCGATCAGAGGCGCGGCTTTACACCCGGCGCTCAATTGCAGTACACTCGCTGCCATTCCAGCAGGTTGAATTCCGCAATGCCACGACTTTGCCACCCACCGCGCGCGGATTCGTTCGAGGAGTGGGCGCCGAAGCAGCGCGGCGGACACTACGGAGGATGTCCATGTCAAACAGCCTGACCCGGCGGCGGTTTCTTAGAACCAGTGTCGCTCAGAGTGCGCTTTTGGCCGGCGCTTGGCCAGGGCGTCGGGGAACCATCCACTTGTTGCACGCGGAGGCCGAACCGGCAAGGGCTTATCCTGCGAGCGACCAAATCGGTTTGGCTCTGATCGGCGCCGGCGGCCGGGGACAGGACGACACGCAAACCGCGCTTCAGGTTCCGGGCGTTAAGCTTATCGCTGCGGCCGATTGCTACGACGGGCGGCTGGCCCATTGCAAAGAGCGCTGGGGTTCCGGCCTCTTTACCACCCGCGACTATCGCGAGGTCCTTTCCCGGTCCGATGTGGACGCAGTTCTGATTGCCACGCCCGATCACTGGCACAAGCAGGCGGCCGTCGATGCCATGCAAGCGGGCAAGGACGTGTACCTCGAGAAACCGATGATTCACCTTTACCGCGATGGCCCGGAGATTATCGAGACCGCCCGCCGAACGCAGCGCATTCTCCAGGTGGGCAGCCAGCGGGTAAGTTCCATGCTCTACAAGCAGGCCAAGCACCTGTTAGAGTCCGGAGCGATCGGAAAAATCACCGTGATCAATGCGTGGTGGGATCGCAGCCCTAACAACCCCGTGTTGGCCTTTGACGCCTCTCTGCCACCCGACGCTTCGCCTGACACCATCGATTGGCAGCGCTTTGTCGGGAGCGCGCCGCTCGAACCGTTTAACATCGAACATTTCTTCCAATGGAGAAAGTGGAAGGCCTACGGCAGCGGAGTCGCCGGAGATCTCTTCGTGCATCTTTTCAGCGGCACCCACTTCATCACCGGCTCTCACGGTCCCACGCGCGCTGTCGCCATGGGTGGGATTCGCTATTGGAACGACGGCCGCGACCAACCCGATGTGCTGCTGGGACTGTTCGATTACCCGGAAGGATTCAACCTGCATCTCCGGGTGAATTTCGTCAATGGCGGGCCGGAGAGCGAAGGGTTTATCTTCAACGGTTCGGAGGGAACACTCCAAATCGCGGGAGGTGCGGTGACGATAACTCGCGCCCCCCACCAAGCCGTGCCCGATTACGACATCGATTCCTGGGCTCTTGCCACTCAGCAGAAGTTCATGCGCGAGTTTCAGAAAAGATACCCCGCTGCGCACCCCGGCGGCAAGCCGGATCTGGCCCAAGAGGTTTACGCGGCGCCCCCCGACTATAACGATACATACGATCATTTCAAAACGTTCTTCGAAGCCATGCGGACGCGAAGCGCGGTGGTAGAGGACCCCGCGTTCGGATTCCGCGCGGCCGGAGCCGCCTTGCTAGCTAACCTCAGCCTGGAACGGGGAAGCATGGTGCAGTGGAATCCCGAGGAGATGAAGTTGACCTGACGCCTAAAGCTCCCTATCGCGTGACGAAGCCCGAAGGATCAGGCAGTCTCAGTCGGCCGCGTTCCCTTCCCCCGCGAGAAACGCCTTCATCCCTTCGAGTCCGCTTGGTCCCGCAGCCAGCAAGCACACGGCCGCCAGCGCGGGACACACCCCAGCGACGAGAATCGCCGGTCCGAACTGCTTTTGCGGCCCCAAGATAATACCTGTGATAATGGGCGCGACCGCGCCCCCCATTACAGAGACCGTATTCAGAAATCCGATCGTCCGCCCGACCATGTTCTTTGGCGGCACATGTTGCGAAATGGACCAGTAGTTGGAATTGCCGATGCCGGTCGCGCACATCGAAAACGTGAGGATGGGAAGCACCAGGGATCGATCCCGCGTTGCCAGCAGCAGCAGAACGGCGGCCGTCCCGGTATATCCCAACACCGCGAACAGTAGTCGTGCCTGGAACACCCCGATCCGTGCTGCCAGCTTGTCCACCACTGCGCCTGCCAGGACATTCGCGACGGCCATCGTAAATAGCGCCGTCGAGACGATTCGCCCCATTTCCAGAGTTGAGAATCCCCGGGAAAGCATCAAATAACTCGGTATCCAAGTCAAAACGAAGTACCAATAGTACGCGGCCAGGAAGGTGGTGAAGGACATTGCCCAAAACGTCCGCTGGGTTAGAAGCATGCGCCAGGTCCAGCGGCGGGGCGCGGCAAGGTCGTCGGCCGACTTCTCCGCTTGCCGCGCGGCACGCGATCCGTCGGAGGGTGCGGCGGCCAGCCAGCAAGGCAACCAAAATAGCGCCCCTAATCCGGTAATGGCGAACATCAGCCTCCATCCGAATCTGTCGAGCAGAAGGGCCCCTACGATGGCCCCCAATGCGGGTCCAACATTCTGGCCGGCAATGTAGATCGAAGTGGGTAGCCCTTGATCCTTCCCGGCATAGTTGTTGCGGATGAAGGAGATGCTTGCGAGCGGACCGATGGATTCGGCGAGGCCCAGCAACATGCGCATGCCAATGATCTCGCCGGCGCCGCGACTGAGGGCGATGGAGGCGGACGCTATCGACCAGCCGAGGAAGCCACCGGCATACGCCCGGCGGATGCCGAAGCGGTCCACGAGCGCGCCGGCCGGGATTTGAAATGCGGCATAAGTCCAGAAGAAGGCAGAGAGGAGCACCCCCATTCGGGCTGGCTCAATGCGGAAATCCCGCATAATCGCCGGCGCCGCGATGCTAAGGTTGCCGCGATCGACGTAGCTAATCACGATGCCGACAAAGACCAGCAGCAACAGAAGGGAGCGGCGGCTCATGGCACCCAGTCACCTTTCTCACAAAAACTGCCCACGACAAGGCCACACAAAGTGGTAAAGCTTGCGGCTGGCATATTTGAGTATGGATCAAACCATCGGTATCGCCTGGGTGCAGACGGAAATCCGTGGAACCAAGCCCAACGATAGTAGCACCGAAACATCGGCTCTTCCCAAGACAAAGTTCCTTATCCGACCGGAAGTTCGCACGCGCCCGCCCATTCGCGGGGCTCAGGCAAGTTCTAAAGTGCCCGAATCGCATTACGTCCGCCGCAGGTACCCGCCTCACGCACTGGCATTAAATGGCTACAAATGTTGTCAGTTAGAAATGGGGCTACATTGGGGAATTCCGAAATTGCGACTGGGCGTGAGCTTGCAGTGAAAGGCCGCGCTACTTGTTTCGTGACAGAAGATTTACTCCTACGTTATTTTGGAGGAAAAAGGAACCGCAGCGATGACCGTGACCCTAAGCCTAAAACCGGAACTAGACAATGACCCGCATCACGCATAAGGTTGTTCTGGCTGGTAGCCAACGAGCTTACGTCGTAAGATCTCGCGTCGTTGAAAGGATGATCGGGCTATGAACGGTACCAAGGTTGAGGATGTGCCCGGCTCGATGTCACCCCTAAGCGTTTTAATCTTGGAAGATGACCCTTGCGACACATCGCGGGTGATGGCACAACTGGAGAGTGCCGGCTACGGAGTCCAGATGGCGGTGAGTCAACGGCAGCAATCTTTTCGGGAACAACTCCGCGCAGCCGACTACGATGTGATCCTGACCGACTTCTGCCTCCGCAACTGGACCGCGCTCGATGCGCTGGACATTCTGAAGCACTCGGGAAAGGAAATTCCCGTCATCGTCGTCACCAACCCGCTGGGGGAAGAAACTGCGGTAGAGTGCATGAAGCGCGGCGCGACCGACTATGTGCTGAAGAACCGGTTGGCACTTCTCCCGGACGCCGTTCGCAGGGCACGCGAAGTTAGGGCACTAGCGAAAGAGCGGGAACGGGCCGGGCAGGTGCGGCATGAATCGCAAGCTTTGATGAAGGCGCTTGCCGAGCACCAGCGCGTGCAGGAAGAGCTGAGGCGCAGCCAAGAGGAATTGCAGAGCATCTTGGCCTCGGTCCCCGACTATCTGTGGAGTGCGTATATTGATAGCCAGGGCCATATGACCTACCAATACTACTCACCGGTCGTAGAAAAGATTACCGGCCGCCCGCCCGAGTTTTTCATGCCGGGTCCGGAGCGGTGGCTCAGTACGATTCATCCTGACGACCGGCCTAGGTTTCAGACTGCCGTCGAATCAATCCGTACGGGCCAGCTACCTCAAATGACAGAAGAATACCGAATCGTTCGTCCGGACGGAACCGCGCGCTGGGTCCGTGACCGCGTGCAGATTCGGCGACAGAATGGACACATCCGCATTGACGGTGTGGTTAGCGACATTACCGAACGCCACCAAGCCGAGGAAGCGCTGCATCAAAGTGAAGCTCAACTGCGAGACGCGCTGCGGGACGCGCAGATGGGCGTCTGGAAGTGGACGTGGGCGACGGACACCGTTACCTGGGACGAGAACCTCTATTGCATTGCGGGACGAAATCCGAAACTGCCGGCCCCTGCTAATCGGGATACCCCGCAAATCCTTACTCGGGACAGTTGGGAGCGAGTCAAGGCGGCGGGGGAGAACGCGCTCGCCACCGGCACCCCTTTCGAGGTCGACCTCGAGTTGATTCGTCCGGACGGCACTAAGAGGTGGTTGATTGGGCGTGGAGCGCCGCTGCGCGATGGCAGTGGCAACGTCACGCAGCTTCAAGGCACGTTGCAGGACATTACGGACCGCAAGCGCGCGGAGGAGGCTCTGCGCGAAAGCGAAGAGCGCTTCCGCGCGACCTTCGAGAATGCCGGGATCGGCATGGCTCTGGTGGATATGCAGGGCCATCCCTTCAAGTCAAATCCGGCACTGCGGCAAATGCTGGGCTATAGCGAAGAAGAATTCAGCCGCATGGCTGTTATGGACTTCACCCACCCTGACGATCGGGATTTGGACCGCGAGATCTTCGGTGAACTGGTGGCCGGCAAACGGGATAGGTATGAGATCGAAAAACGCTACCTTAAGAAGGGCGGCGGTGTGGTGTCGGGGATGTTGATCATCTCGCTGGTTAAGGACGTGCGGGGGCGCCCGATGTACACCGTTGGCATGATTGAAGACCTCACCGAGTACAAACGCGCAGAGGAAGCGTTGCGTCGGAGCGACCAGCGCTACAAGGACTTCATCTCGCACAGCACCGAAGGCGTGTGGCGTATGGACCTGGAGCAGCCCATTCCCGCCGATCTGCCGGGAGAAGAGATCTTGGCGAGAATCTTGCGCTACGGTTACCTCGCCGAGTGCAACCTAGCGCATGCGCAGAACTTTGGCCTCGGTACTGTAGAAGAGGCGATCGGGAAACACCTTCGTGACCTGGTTCCCCCTTCGGCTCAGGAAAGGACGGAGCCTTTTCGATCGGGGGCGGGAGGCCAATGGCAGAGCCGGACCGTCGAGTTTCGCGGGCACGATAAGTGCGGCAACTTCAAGCACTGGCTCACCACGGAAATTCCGATTGTCGAGAACGGAATGCTGATTCATATTTGGGGTATCACTCGCGACGTCAGCGAGTTGAAGTGGGCGGAAGAGGAACGGCAACGTTCTCTGGAGCAGTTACGGGCGCTTGCCGCGCGGCTGCAAAGCATTCGGGAGGAAGAGCGGAAGAGAGTGGCGCGCGAGATTCATGACCAACTGGGCCAAGCTTTGACCGCCATTAAGATCGACTTGAGCTCCTTGGTTCGCGAGTTGCCGGCAGGCAACAAACACTGTTTGAAAAGGACTTCCTCCATCCTGCAACTGGTGGAAGAATCGATCCGCGTAGTGCGCCGTATTTCCACCGAACTGCGGCCGGGAATCCTCGATGACCTGGGTCTGGTAGCGGCCATCGAATGGGCGGGAGAGGATTTCCAGGCTCGCACGGGGACAACGTGCCGGTTGGACCTGCCCCAGGATGACATCACCATCGATTCCGAGCGGGCCACCGCGGTTTTCCGCATCTTCCAGGAGACGCTAACCAATGTGGCGCGGCACGCCGACGCCAGCAAGGTGGAGGTGCGGCTCACGGCGGAAGACGCCGGTCTGACCCTGGAAGTCCGCGATAACGGCAGAGGAATCACCGAGGATAAGCTCTTGGCCAGCGACTCACTCGGCATCCTGGGAATGCGTGAGCGGGCGATGCTGTTGGGAGGAGAGCTTTCCATCAAAGCTCCTCCAGGAAGCGGTACCACCGTGAAGGTGCGGATTCCGGACGCCCGCCACAAGTAAATGAGGACAAGGCCATGATGCGGGTTCTGATCGCTGACGACCATGCTATTCTGCGCCGGGGACTGATCGAGATCCTCCGGCGCGAGTTCAAGGACGCACTCTGTGGTGAGGCGGAGAATGCGGATCAGACCCTGGCCCAGGTCGAATCCCGCGGCTGGGACTTGGTCATTCTCGATGTCACCATGCCGGGACGCAGCGGCATCGATGTTCTCGTGGACTTGAAGCGGGTGCGGCCAAAGCTCCCCGTGCTGATTTTGAGCATGCATCCGGAGGGCCAGTACGGCAAGCGCGTGCTCAAGGCGGGGGCGGCAGGCTACCTGACCAAGGACAGCGCCCCGGAAGAACTGATCAAGGCGGTACGAAAGGTGTTGGCCGGCGGCCGGTATGTAAGCCCGGCGTTGGCTGAGGTGTTCGCTTTCGAGCTCGGCCAGCGCACGGACCAACCTCTCCATGAGCGGCTCTCGGTTCGCGAACTTGAAGTCCTGCGGTTGCTGGGCTCAGGGAAGACTATCTCCCAGATCGCCGAGGTATTGCATTTGAGCGTGACAACGGTTAGCACTTATCGCGCGCGCATTCTGGATAAGACGAATATGCTAACCACTGCCGAACTGATGAGCTATGCATTGCGCAATCACCTGGTGGACTAAAAGCCCGAGACCTGCTGCGCACTCTTTGTTAAATAGCTCGTTAAGCAGTTTCCAGCCGCGGCCGCCCCACTTCCGTTCGAACGCCTCTCCGGTCGCGGATTCCGAGGACGGTGCGTTTCCTGGGGGGCAAGACAGGTGAGGCAAGACACCCCCCGAGGTGGGGTACTCTCTCCAGCAAGCTACCAGTCATGTAGTATATCATACGACAACTACGGCATCATTATCTCTACAGCAAAAACCTACTTCCATCGATTGCGCCGAGTCCCTGCCGTTGCAATAGTGAGGCCGAGGCGCGATGGGAATTCTCACTGCCGATTTTTCAAGCCCTCACTCCGCACCTGAAGGCGAGGCTAGTATAAACAATCTGCGGACCATCGCTAGCCGCCGCCGGCAGGGGAGCGACTCTCACGAGGAAGTGGACATTGACCATGGACACAACGGAGCAATACCGCGAGGTTTTTGACGCCGGCGAAGCCTTAAGCAGCGTAGGCGGCGATGCCGAGTACCTCACCGAAGTGGTCGGTCTGATGCAGGCGGCATGGCCCACTCTGCTAGCTGACATTCGAAAGGGGATGGCCCGGGGAGACCTGCGGGCGGTCGAGATGACGGCGCGCCTGGCTCGGGCTGCGGCACAAAACGTTGCAGCCAAAAGGGCTTATGCTTCCGCCCAGCGCCTCGCGACGATGGCGGGCCAGGGTGATTTGCCCGCCGCCCA
Organism: Terriglobia bacterium; assembly: GCA_052139985.1. Classification (GTDB taxonomy): domain Bacteria; phylum Acidobacteriota; class Terriglobia; order UBA7540; family UBA7540; genus Bog-366. The sequence continues at coordinate 3,670 of JBKQVI010000434.1, read as the reverse complement.
AGGCGCCATTGCCAGCCTGGAACGGGAAGTGGCGATACTGCAGTTCCGCCTCGCGGCGCTCGGACCAGACGATAGTTGTTCGCGACCCCGATTTTCATTCCCGCCCCGATGAGGATGGGTTCGCGGGCTGCCCAGCCAACACCCAACTGGCCAAGAGGAAGGGGTGCGATGGGTTTGGACGCGCAGGTGCAAGAAGCGGACGCCTACTTGCAAGTAAAAGCCGGGGGCCGATACAGTCTCGCGGATTTCTCCCGTCTTTTTGACCGAATCAGAGCCGAGAGCGAGAAACGCACCCACCCGCACGTCGTCCTCGACGTCACCAAGATCTTCGGAACCATTCCCCTTATGGACATGTTCGCCCTCGGCGAACATTGTTGAAGGGTCTGGAAAGCAGCGTTCCGAATCGCCATCGTTTCTCCCGAAGTGGGAGTCTATAATTTCTTCGAAAACGTCGCCCGGAACCGCGGAGTGCAAGTCGCGGTGGTTCCCGATCACAGCGCAGCCGTGAAATGGCTCGCCAAGAGCTATACTTACGACGCGGCGGGCAACCGGCTGACCAAGACTGCCGTCGAGGAGGCGAGCCCCAACCCTGTCTCGGTGCTCTCCCAATATAGCGGGTAGCGCGGAGGTAGCGCACTTCAGCTTCCTCCGCGGTTCTTAACATAATAAAAGGTTTCTGAACACGGCGACCGCAACATCAAAAGCAGTTGCGAGGAGAAGACCATGAAGGACACACACAATCTTTCAGAGTTTCGGAGCAGGTAGCGCGGAGGTAGCCGGTGTTTGGCTTCCTCGGCGGTTCTTAATATGGAAACATACACCATGATATTAACATCCAAACATGAGATCCCATGGACGGACGAAGAGCCGCAGACGAACGCCAAGAACGCGTACGTCTGCGCTACCCGCTGATTATATGGATATTGTTATCCTGCATGAGTTAGAGCACCTTAGCAAAAACGCGGGAAATCCTGACAATCCGGAGGTGGAACTACAGCTATGGAAGAATTGTGTCAAATAGTCAACAATTGCCTTAACGGCTTGGCCGGCACCGCATCCGCCAGGCCCGGAGTTGTCCGCTTTGGTGGGTTTGGCTGGCTGGTTCGGTTCGGTCCCGTGAAGCAGGGCTCTAAATCGGGACGGGGGCCCGCGATGATTTGGGCGGCGGCCGCTATTCTGCTTGTCACGATGAGATGCGGGAATTGCTACGGGCAGCAAAAACATCTGGAAGGATACGACAGGTTTGGCCCTTACTCACTGGGCTTGCTGGAGGATCACAGAGCGGTCTATGCCGGCCTGAGGACTTTCATCTGGTCCCACTGGCACGAGCGCCGCACGGGATACGCCACGCTAACCACGACCTCGACCGAGGAATTTGCCACCTGTACGAGAGATTACATTATAGGACCAGACGCGCACGGTCGCTGGTACGTAAACGAGGAGTTGAGATGCGGGGCAGGCGGAGGGGGAGGGCCCAAGCAGACGACGGAATGGACCAGGTGGTACTCCGTTCAGCGGGTGGCCAAGGGCGGAGAGGAGAAGGAACCACCAAGGCCACTGCCGGATTCCGCCAATGTGCGCGCGGATTCGTATACCCTAATCCTCACGGATCGGTCCGGCCGACGAACAGCCGAACTCTAAATTGCGGGTAGCGCAGACCTAGCCGCATTTTGGCTTCCTCTGCGGCTCATCTCATAATGACGCGAACACACTTATTAATACAACATGATAAGAGGTTTCTGAACACGGCGACCGCAACATCAAAAGCAGTTGCGAGGAGAAGACCATGAAGGACACACACAATCTTTCAGAGTTTCGGATCTCTACGAGAGCCCGGCAAATCGTGGCGATCGCGACCCTGCTTGTCTCCGCCACCCTGACCGGGCCGCCCCGCCTGTGGGGACAGTGCCAGCAGGGGATTGCCGGAATCTCCCTTGATCGGGGTAGCATCATTGCTATGGCCCCAGGCCCCGCCGGAAATGCCGCGGGGACCCTCAGGCTCAATTGCCCCGACACCATGAATTACTATATTGTATATATTTATACATATAGCGGGGGGATTGAACTTGGCGCGGAGCAATTATGCTACCTCGGGCAAACTGTCTGTTCCTTTGGTGTCGGTTGGAATCAGGCGCTCCAGGCGCCCATGACCTTGACCCTGGTGGGCAATATATGGCCGCTCGGCATTTGGGGTGGGTCCGCTTCAATCTTGGTCCTTCCCAACGGCACGTCGTCCGAGTCTGCGGCGAATCTGGGAGTCTGTCCCAGCGGCGCCAGTTGCGTGGCGGGCTCGCCCATCAATCTCACCAACGGAAACACTTGGATCCAGCAGCATGACTACTCCGTGCCGGGGCTCGGAGGGGGCTTGCAATTGTCGCGAGTTTGGAACAGCCGTTGGGCGTACGCGACTCCTCCCACGCTGGCGGGAATGTTTGGCTCAGGCTGGCGCTCCACCTACGAGGAGATGCTGGCGGGGCCGGACTCCAACAACAATATGACCTATTGGCGCGGTGACGGCGGCGGCTGGACCTTTACCTTCAACAGCACCCTCAATACCTACACACTTTCCTCGCCGCCCGACGTGCGCGCCGGTCTGGTGCCAAATCTCACAGGAGGATTTACCCTCACCCTGGCGGACGGGACCCAAAGGGTGTTCAACAGCCAGAACCAGCTCGCCGCCGTCATCGACCGCAACAACAATCAGACAACGCTCACTTATGACAACTCGAACCGGCTTGCCACGGTCACCAGCCCCGGCGGCAGCACGCTCGCCTTTACTTACGGCGATTCCAATAACCCCACGCAGGCCACCACGGTGCAAGACAGCGTGGGAACGGTCGCCACATATACCTACGATAGCTCGTCCCGGCTTACGCTGGTGAGCTACCCCGATGGCTCCGCGCTCAACTTTACCTACGACCCGAACTCTTCCATGATCCTCAGCGTCACAGACGTTCAGGGTAAGTTATTAGAGGCGCACACCTACGACAGCCAGAATCGCGGCCTCACCTCCACGCGGGCGAATGGAGTTGACAGCGTCTCCCTCGTCTACTAGCGGGTAGCCAGTGCGCATTGATGTCGGCCATTCGCGCTGCTCCCCGCGAGTAACGGGAGGGTGGTCTCAGGCCCCCCAAATCTTAATTGCGGTCGGCTTTCCGTGCCTGCCGCGCCTTGGGCGGCCCGGCTCATCCCGATCAAGCGGGTGGCGCAGAGTCGTTCCGTCTCTTGGCTCCTGACTCCTATATTCCCAATCGGGCCTGCCCCGTCAGATTGCGTTTGACTCTCCAATCAATTTCATGATAGAAACAGCACAGCAGAGTTAGAGTTAAGAGCCGGAAGAGGTTAGTTCGTGAGGCCCGCAAGGTTCCGTTGGGCGACCGGAAGTAAGCACTGATAACATTAAGTTTCCTTTGCCGGAAGGATTCTTCGAGAGGGAGTATTATCATGAAGATGCGACCGTGGGTTTGGATCGCTATCCTTGTTCTGGCAGGCATCGGCAACCTCCAAGCGGCGGGCCCGGATGGCCAGTGGCTTGGGGTTTTATGGACGAAGGGTTTCGTGTCCGTAGGAGACGCGCGCGTCTCCAGTGGAACCACCGTTCTGCCAGGGGACGTAATAAGAACGTCCTCGGGAGCTTCTGCCTGGCTTCGTTTCCGATCGCCTGCATCGA
>JBKQVI010000433.1:0-27887 GCA_052139985.1 Terriglobia bacterium | reverse complement strand
CGGCGAGGCCAGGGCGGAAAGCGACTTGGACCTCTTCATCGAAATGGAGAGCGTTGCGAGCCCGTAGCGCAGACCGCCGGGTTTGTGGTCTGCGGCTCTTCATTGACGAGGGCTACTCGATGGCGCGGTCCCTCCCAGGGTAGAGACGCCTCGCCCGGATTCTGTTACTACTGGCGCATTTTGGCAAGGAGAGCCGATCCGAAACGGTCCATCCCGGAATTAATCAAGAGCATCTGGCCCAAATGGTCGGCACCACCCGGTCGCGGGTGAGTCATTTCATGAACAAATTCCGCACGATGGGTTTTATCGATTACGCGGGCAATGGCGCGTTGACGGTTAACAATGGCCTCTTGAGCGTGATCTTAAGCGAATAACGTCATTGTGTATGAAAAGGATCAACCGGCTGGTCAATATTCTACAGACACCAAGTAACCCCCGATATATAAAACACTTGGGTACAAGAAAAATCGGACCCGGGTTTATTGAGGGAGATGATGATGTGCGCGATAGCCCCAAATAGTGTTCTGCTGGTGGACGACGATCCTGCCGTGCGGACCCTTCTGGCAAGACAACTAAGAAAGGAGGGGTTCGAAACTCGCGAAGCTGAGGACGGGATTGAAGGTCTGGTGAAGCTCCGTAATGAACTTCCCGGAGTCATAATCTCCGACCTCCAAATGCCCCGCATGTCGGGATTTGAGTTTGTATCCGTAGTGCGTCGACGCTTCCCTTGCATAACTGTAATTGTCCTCTCGGGATCAACCCCTAATGATATTCCAGCGGAATCCGAACCCGATGTTTGGTTTGAAAAGGGTGCGCTAAACTTCCCCATCCTCCTGCAGACCCTCCGGGAATTGGTTCGAAGAAAGTCCGAGCATCCGGACCTTCCGCAAGTAGTGACCCGTATTCGAACACAGGCCGGCTTCGCGGGCTATTTCATGCTGACCTGTCCGGATTGCCTGCGCACGTTCAGGGCGACGTGTGCCGCAGGGAACGAAACGGGGGAACGGACGGCCGTCTGCACCCACTGCGAAGCCCGCGTCCCATTCCTAGTTGAAAGCTCCGGCCCTGCGTGAGACGACTCGCGCCCCGTCCGCGACAAGCTGACCAGGGACGAAAGCCTACGCACATGACGAAACCCCGGTCATAGGCTGGAGCGGTGCAGAGCTTTACTTTTGATTGGACAAAGCTTGTATCAAACGAGTGGCCTAATTCCTAGACATCTGTAGAGTCTACTTTAGAGTTCTTACCGCGTCCCCGCCGATGAGGCCCCCAAAACCTGGTTCCCCTCAGACCGATGATTTCGGCCCCCTTTTATCCTGGTGCTGACATTTGGGGCTCAAGTGCGACATCTTCCTGCATTGGAGGTGAAAGTCCTCTACCCAGCCGGATGGAGGCGAAGGGTTAGAGCGTTTTTTATTTAAGTGTATACACTATGAACGAGAGTGCTTATTTAACATGGGCATCGCCTCTTGCCTATGTTTGCTTAAGACGACGGGGCGCGCGCCGCATTCCGCTGGGACTTCTTCCGTCCTTCCCGGCGAGGATCGGCAGCAGGGCCGCGCGAACAGCCTCCCAGATGTGAAGAGTTTCGATGGGCACCGACAGGCGCGTGGTGCCGGCGTATGATCGAGTCTTTATGCCGGCAGCTCTCACCTGCCGCAGCGCAATCAACCATAAGGGACCTTGATGGTTATTATAAATAGATTCTGTTTGACGTTTCGATATCGCTATCGTATGCTATCCGTTTTGGCAATGGTCCAAACAACCCAACTCGGCACTGCAAGCTGTAGCTGTATCTGTACCTGTACCATGCTCGTGCCGACTTGGGGAGGAATTGGCTAAAGCCAGACTGTTCATAGGACCTAATTCTAACCCACCGCCGGACACGAGTTCAGCGGTGGGTTTTTGCTTTTGGAGTGAACCTCTGCCGTTTGATCAAGTTGAAAGACGGTGTTCACTCATGCCCACCACGACCTGATTCCGTGCTGACAGGGTGGATTGAAGCTGATGGGGCGCACTGTGGTGCTGCTGCTGCGGGCTTCGCGCTTCGGGGTACACGTGTGTCTGATCCGACGCGTTGGGTCCCCGGCAGCGCCCCGCGTAATGCGCTTCCGAAGAGGAATTGTCCGTGCGTTTTACTGAGGCAAAACGGCCAAGAAGGGATGGGGGGGGATGGACGGTGTTGCCGTTCATTTTCAGTTTCCAGCAGCGGGAAAGGTGGGGATTTGTCAAAAAACCCCAAATGCAAGACTGGTAGTTCTCTCAATCTATTTGCGTCGGGTCTTGGAGTCTCATGGCAAAACCACTACGTGGTTATCAGATTTTAGAAATTTGAATTGGAGTTCAAACACCTGAGGAATCTGGAGGACAGCATCATGTCTATAACCCGGGGTTACAGCAGAATCGCAAGGGTTTCTGGGCTTGTGGCGAGCGTTTTATTAGTAAGTTTGACGCTATGGGCCCAAACGACCGGGACGGGAACTATTGACGGCACGGTCACGGACGCGACAGGGGCGGTCATCCCAGGCGTGCAAGTCAGTGCGACTCAGGTGGCTACCGGCATTGCGCGCACCACCACCACGAACGCGGCGGGGTATTACGCGTTGACGCCGCTTAAGATTGGGGAATACAAGGTTACGGCCTCCCGTACCGGGTTTAGTGTTTATGATCGCACCGGCGTCATCCTGGACGCCGATTCGAGCGTGACGGTGAACATCTCCCTAAGTGTAGGGGCCTCGACACAGACGATTACGGTGGTAGACGAAGCAACCACGCTTCACACCGAGACCGGCGCCGTCAATACCGTGGTTTCAGGGGCACTGGTTCAGGAGTTAGCTCTGAATGGCCGCAATTTCTCGCAATTACTCACCTTGGGACCGGGGGTCGTCTCCGAACAGACAGATTTGCGAATGGGGGTGAGCCAGGAGGGTAACCCCTTAATGTCCGTGAACGGAGGCAGAATTAACGCCACGGCGTTTACCTTCGACGGAGTGCTTGCCATGGACACGGGCGGCAACCGCGGTATAAACCTGTTTCCGCCCCAGGAAGCGATTGATGAAGTTCAAGTCCATAAGAGCAACTACTCCGCGGACACCGGCAGCTATGGCTACGGGCAAGTGAATGTGGTTACCAAATCGGGAGGAAGCGAATATCACGGTACGCTTTACGAAGTCAATGGTAACGCCGCCGTCGACGCGCGCAATTTCTTTTCCGCCACCGTGCCCCCCTTCAACCAAAATATGTTCGGCTTCACGATCGGTGGGCCAGTTCTCCCCAAGTCGAGTTCCAAACATGACAAAATATTCTTCTTTTGGTCGGAGGGTTGGAACCGCCGAGTTGGTCCCAACCTGGTGAACTTCACGTCCGCCCCCCAAAGCGTTTTCACCGCCACCACCCCGACAGCGGCCCAACGCCAGGGGAATTTCGGCTCGACGACAATTACAAACCCGGCAACGGGCCAGCCATTCCCGAACAACACAATTAATGTTCCCCTTGATCCCAACGCCGTCTTGCTGCTGCAAAACTTCTATCCGCTGCCGAACCGAGCGGGCTCACCCAATTATTCGTTCTCGACAGATAGCCACAGCAATTGGCGCGAGGAGCTGGGACGCACGGACATCCGGATTTCCGATAAGCTCTCGCTGATGGTGCGGTATGCGCAAGATACCTGGAGAGAAGATGAGAATATTTTGGCGCCTTCGAATGCGGCATTTCCTACCGAGCCCGGCTATATTGCTAAGCCTGGCAAGAACGGTGTGATCTCACTCACCGACGTATTCAGCCCACACACGGTAAACCAGTTCACGCTGGGATTTTCGAGGAATGCGATCCAGGAATTACCGGGCCCGGAGGCACAACGTACGGGGCTTACGATTCCGTCCCTCTTCGGCGCTAACGCCCCGAATGTCATTCCCAATATCACGATTTCCGGCTACTCAAACATTGGGGTCAGCGGGGTCACGAACAATGCCAACCCGGTGACGACGTATCGCGATGACCTAACCCACCAAATCGGTAACCACACGTTCAAGGCCGGGCTTAATTTCATGAGAATACTAAAATTCTCCTTCTTCCCCATCAACGGCCAGGCAGGAGCCTTCACGTTTAATGGCGCAGGCACAAATACCACGGGTAACGCCTTAGCGGATTTCCTGCTCGGCAATGCGTACGAATATACGGAGCAAAGTGCCATTCCGCCTACGTACGAGTTTGCAAACACCTATGAAATGTACATCCAGGACGATTGGAAGGTGCGCCACAACTTGACCATCAACCTTGGTCTGCGCAACGGTATTTACGCTGGGGCTCCGGATGGAAGGGAAAAATATAACAACATCTCGAATTTTGTCCCCTCCCTGTATAACCCGGCGGACGCCCCGACGGTGCTGGCGAATGGCCGGTTGGAGGCCGGGACCGGCGACCCGCTCAACGGGATTATCACCCCTACCGACCAAAAGGGACTGAGCCTGCCTCCGGCCTTGAAGACGACGCGCTATGACAATCTTGGCCCGCGGATCGGTTTCGCCTGGTCATTAGGACAAAGCCAGAAAACGGTTGTCCGGGGTGGTTACGGCATTTTCTATCACTGGGACGGCGACAACGATGAATCCATGTCACAGAATCCCCCGTTCTCTTCCTCGGCCTCGATATTCAACACCCAACTGAGTAGTTTCTCTGCCGGCACGGGCGCCACGTTCCCGCCAGGTCTGACGGCAGAGGATATCAACTCTCTCTACCCCATGGTGCAGCAGTGGAGTTTGACCGTCGAGCGGGAAATTCCTTCGAACACGGTTCTCTCGATCGCCTACGTAGGAAACCGCGCTTCCCATCTTGACCAGTCGTTTAACATTAATCAGCCACAGCCCAACCTGTTGGTACCGGGTGGCACGAATCTCAGCACCATTGTGCCTTACTTGGGTTATGGATCCATTAGTTTCGACGACCGCAACGCGGCCGCCTTGTACAACTCGTTGCAGATCGACGCCCGCCATCGGGTTGGCCACGGGCTGACATTTGAAGCGGGGTATACTTGGTCCCGTTCGCTCTGCTGGCAAGTGGGCCAGAACACGCTCACGCAGCAAAACGAGGAGGGGCTTTGCAGCTTGAATAGGACGAACAACTTTACCTTTAGTTATGTGTACAGCTTGCCGTTCTATAAAGAGCAAAAAGGATTTACCGGAAAGGTTCTAGGCGGTTGGGAATGGAGCGGAACCGCTACTTACGCGAGCGGGCTTCCGCTGACTGTTGCCGCGACCGGAAACCGTTCGGGGACTGGCAATGCGGGCCGCCCAAATCTGGTCGGACCACTCGACATTCAGCCGCGGAACGTTTCAGCGTACTTTAACACGGCAGCCTTTGCTCCCCCAGCGATCGGCCAGTTCGGGAACGAAGGCGTTGATATCCTACCCTCACCGGGACCGCAAGTCTGGAATATGAACTTGTATAAAGATTCGTCCGTTCACCTCTTTAGGGATAAGCTGGCGAACGTGAAGTTTGGGGTGGAGTTTTTCAACGTGTTCAACCAAGTGTCGTTTAACGGAGTCGGGACAACGTACGGCAGTCCGACATTTGGTCACATCACTTCCGCCCTTGATCCCCGTGAAGCGGACTTCAAAATCTCGCTCACGTATTGATGCGTTGTCGAGGATATGAATCCAAGGAGGCATATGGGACACAAGGATGACCAGGCGTCTCGCCGATCATTTTTGAAGGCGGGAGTAGGAATGATGAGTGCAATGGGCGTTGGTTCTGTCCCGTTTAAGGTTGAGGGTTCGCCACGCACAGACCCACCGAGGCCGAACTTTATCTTCCTGCTAGGCGAGGGCCATCGACCTGACGCGCTCAGCCTCAATGGGAATAAAATCCTCCACACGCCCAATTTCGATCGCATCGGACGCGAGGGGATTCAGTTTCGCAACTCGTTTACGGTGAACGCGCTCTGCCTTCCGGCTCGATCCTCCGCCTTGACTGGCCTCTATACCCACAGCACCGGGTGCGTGGACAACAAAAACAGAACAATTCCCCTGGAAATCCCGCTTTTCACCGAGTTGCTACGGAATGCCGGTTACGAAGTGGCCCTCTTTGGGAAAACGCACATTCCCAAAATCGGCGAGCGCGGATGGGATTCCTATTTCGGCTTTCCCGGAGCGGCCACCGACTATTTCTGGCCTGTCATTGACGAGGGCGCAGATGGCAAAGTAAAGCCACCCCAGGTTTTTGAAGGTTACGTCGACGATCTGGTTACGGACAGGGCCATTAACTGGATGAAACAAAAGCGCGAGAAGCCGTTTTGCCTTTGCCTATGGTTCCAGGCGCCGCATTCTCCCTTCTTCCGGCCGCGGCGTCATCTGGATTTATACGAGGGCGTGCCGATTCCCAAGCCCAGCACCTTTGACGACGACCTAAAAGGGTACCCGGGTAAGCCCCGGGTTTTTGCCGAGGCAGATAACAAAATCGGCGGGCCCTACATCAAGCATAGTCAGACGGGTGGCAATTGCGCGAGGTCGCTGGAAGAAGTCGTCAAGGACTATTATGCCGGCATCGTGGATACAGACGACAATGTAGGGAAGGTCTTCCAGGCGCTTACAGATCTTGGCCAGCTTGATGATACCGCCGTGGTTTTCAGTTCTGACCACGGGTTCTTCTTGGGTGAATGGCGCATGTATGACAAGCGCTTGATGCACGAGCCGTCGATCCGCATTCCTCTGCTGATTCGCTATCCTCGTTTGATCCGACCGGGCACGACACGAAATGAAACGGCGCTCATTACCGACCTGGCCCCGACCTTTCTCGATCTCGCCGGCGTGACCGCACCCGAGTGGATACAGGGACAGAGCCTTGTCCCTTTGCTGAAAGGTGAAGAAGCAAAGTCCTGGCGAAAGGATTGGTTGTATGAGTACTACGAGTATCCGGGTCCGCACAACATCCGCAAACATCGCGGCGTGCGCACGGAGCGCTACAAGCTGATCCACTACTATGAAGCGCCGGAGGAGTTCGAATTGTACGATTTGCAGGAGGACCCCGGAGAGCTTCACAATCGGTACCATGATCCGTCTTTCGCTGCGCTCGCCCAGCAGCTTCGCCAGCGTATCGACGAGCTTCGCAGGGCGACGGACGACAACTACATCTATACGGAACCTACGCCGGCACTGGCGCATGGACCGCGTTCGTAGGGGGGCCATTCTCCATGCCAAATAAGAATAACGGATTAAGGCTGCCGGCATTTCGCGCTTGCACGCGAAGGATGCCAGCGGCCGGGGCGACCCAATAGGGCGAAGGAAGTTCCTAAGGCGTGCAATCCCGGGCGTGGGTGCCATGGCTCTTTCCCCCTGGTTCGCTCGCGACCGCCTGGATGCTCGTCCCCCTTAGCGGCCCAATATCGTGTTTGTCTTTTCGGTGGGCATCGCCGTTCGCGGATAGCGGAAATGGAGGCGGTGCTGCGTGCCTGGATCGAAAAGGAGCCGGGTCTGAGCTTGGTCGAGTTATGCCAGCGTCTGGTCGAGCAGGGCGTATCGATCAAGATCGGCGCCGTGTGGCATCAGTTGAACAAATGGGGTCTTACCTTTAAGAAAAACGCTGCACGCCAGCGAGCCAGAACGCGAGGACGTGCAACAGGCGCGTCGGGCCTGGCAGCAAGCGCTCCCCACGATGGAAATGGACAAAAACCGGATGCGAGGCGTGAACGTCGGGCGAGCGGGTAACCGCTCCCCCTATCCCGATGCGGGTTGTTAGGAACCCGATGAGAGAGTTGGTATGGAAACCGAGCCCAGGTCTGATGAGAGTAATATCCGGCTTACTTTTTTGAGGTAGGGACTGGGCGTATCGGTGGTTGGAAACTCGAACGCGCAAACATCGAACTTAACATTTTGCATTTGCACGGCGTGCTGAGTGAAGATAATCCTGCAATTCGTGAATCTGCCATTTCCCAACGAACCCTCGTCGAAGAGGATGGTTTTATCGAATTCTCGTATTCCCCTCATAATGCCTACACTCAAGATCTCGCTCAACGCCTTGGGCTGCTCTCCCTGCGGGACCTTGGGCGCCATCCTGAAGCTTGCGAATTGAAGAAACCGCAGGACCGTTGGCCAGTAATCGGCGGCGGATTCATCCGTTTGTCGCAATTTGCCGGTTATGGCGGTCAACGTTTCCTGGTCCACCACGGTCTGGGGGCTGGACTGATCGATAACTTGCCGCAATTGCCGCAAAGAGTGCTCGAACGCCTTCTGGTCCAAATGGCTGATCTGCTCCCAGGTGAGCGGTTGGCGGTTCGCGTCAACCTTCGCGGGTCCTTCCGCGGAATTCACCGTCCCGTTGCCGGTGCAGGCGCAAACGCTCATGATCGCCATGCAAGCGGCAGCGGCAATCATGGCAGCGCGCGGGCGACTCCTTCTTGCCCAAGCCGGGGTGGCCGTTATGCGGACGGTGGCGCGAAGCCCCTTGGAGTGCGGCGGCTCGACGCCGCCTTGGTCTTTGTCCTCCGCGTTACAAAGCGGTGTCGAGCCGCCGCAGTCCTTAGATAACGATATCCATAATCTCGTTATGTTGCGAATCACGTCGGTTTGTCTCCTTCCTATGACACGCCGGCAGGTTACCACCGTGGTCAAAGGCCTTCAAGCACCCACGATTGCAGCTACAATTGACCGCGAGTTTCGCGTCGAGAGAGAAGCCCACGGACAGGCAGGCACTGTCCGCGGGTACCAGCTCGCGGCCCTTAAACCGTGACGCGGGTGGCGCAGACATGGCCTTTTATGTCTGCGTCCCGGTCCGCCGCATCGCGTCCGATGTCCACGACAACCCAGACAATGGGGTGTTTCATACTGTAGGCGCAGTGCGCGCCACGGCACTCGGGTCGCAGACATGCACCCCAATGTCTGCGCCACCCCGCGAAGATCGAGCGAATGTAGCGCGGATCTATTTTGTCGGTCCGCGGCCCGTCCCTTCCGAAGTGCGATAAGTCCGGTGGTGTCCTAAAAGTGTGTTGCTGGGATTTCATAAGGATTTAACGCGAAAGCGAACATCGAGTTTACTCTTTTTGACTTCCGTCTGGAAGTTGTTGTAGAGCATCAGGGCGTGCTGGGTTTTGTCTGGGAAAAGACTCTTGCAGACTGGACATTGCTTGGCGACAGATTCTTCACCAGCGAGTTGAGGAATATCCCGCGACATATCGAAGGAAATTGCTGACCCGCAGTTCCGACAGTGGATTTCCAAGCGGACTAATTCATCGGAAATGATAGCTATTTCTTTCTCTCCCATTCCTTGCCTCCTTGAATTTATTGCTTCGGATAGGGGAAGCTACTGATCTCACCTTGGAGTGTTTTGCCGCCAGATGAAAAAATTCGTACGTACTGCTTTTTGGAATCGCTTCGCTTGGTCTCGCCGCCGTCATTGTATTCGATGGCAAACGATACGGTGTGGTCCCCTTGAACCTTTGACCAATCGAAAGGCGGTCGGCCCGAGATAGCCTGAAGGATCTCTGTGACGGCCTCGAAGACTAAAGGAGGTGATCCCGGCAGGACTACATGGTGGTGGTTAAGGTTGTTCACGGGGTTTGCTTGATTCTCCCCACACCACAATATGTAACCTGAGATCTTGAGTGGAACCGTCCCTTCGTTGCACACCAACAGCCTGATGAAAGGAATTACAGCGTCCATAGTTTTTTCTTCCCCGTTCTGCCAATATTTAAAGTGGTGTGCTCGGGACGGATCGCTCTTCTTTGCTTCAAGCCAGAAGGAGAATTTCTTCGACCGCCGGTCGGCCTCTCCCTTGGCGGCCTCGCGACACGAGGCAATCTCCGCTCTCAAACTCTCAACTTCAGCGGTGTATCCTTCCGCTTGCTGTCTAAGTTTTACTTCCGATTCAGCAATGAGGGAGGTGGTTGTGGTCTCTCTTTTTCTTACGACCGCCACAGAACCTCGAAGGATGACAAGTATCCATACGCCGGACCAGATGGCAAACCATGTTTGCCAATGCCATAGCAGAACCCATTGGAGAAATTTCCAGTTAATCTGCAAGCTGGAAAAAACGGTCAACCGCAAAGATGACAAAAAGGTGGAGAAAGTCGAAAGTGCGGCTAAAAATCCCACGGCGGGCCTCCACAACACTTCCTTGGTAATCGCCGCAAGACTGGAGGTGGCGCGTTGATGAGGCATCCCGCCATTGTACGCAGTCCTCGGCTCTGAGCAATTAAAATCGCCGAGACTTTAACGAGTTATGGTATTATCTGGGCCAGGATAGGCCAAGTTTCTCTACTTGGTGAGAGGCTCTGACTGCCAGGTCGAAGCCTTGAAAGCGCTTGAACCGCGCACACGATTTATACATGGGAGTGTGCGAAAATGCCAGAGGAAAAATCAAGACCCGCGAAGATCAAGTCCCGCCGTTACTCTTCTTCAGTTCTCGAATCTTTTCTTCGATGCTGTCGAGAACTGGTTGAAATCCTTTCTGAAGAAGAGGGGAAAGTTCGGCCTTTCGCTTCTCAAAACTTACCTCAAAGTCAGGCAGCAAGCTCAAGCAGTCAATTAAAGTCTGCACTTGTAAGCTCAAGTCGGAAATAGAAATCTGTTGTGCGCGCAGAATCTGGAAAAACTTTGCGGCGGTTACGTCATCCATTTTAGTCCGTGCCTCCATTCGCAAAAAACGTGGCCGGGATTCTATCGCCTTTTCCACATCCCTACCAAACATTCAAGGATTATCTTTAGGAGTTCTACCGCCGTGCAAAAGCAGACGGTGGCCACGCCAATGACGACGATCCAGTAAACCATGTGACTCCTCCGATCTAAGCGAGAATCAATTCGTCAAGTTCCCAAACGCGGGTGGCGCAGACATGGCCTTTTATGTCTGCGTCCCGGTTCGCCGCATCGCGTCCGATCGAGCCCGATGTCCACGACAACCCAGACAATGGGGTGTTTCATGCTGTAGGCGCAGTGCGCGCCCTGGCACTCGGGTCGCAGACATGCACCCCAATGTCTGCGCCACCCCGCGAAGATCGAGCGAATTTAGCGCGGATCTATTTTGTCGGTCCGCGGCCCGTCCCTTCCGAGGTGCGATAAGTCCGTACCGCTTGTCAAAAACGCTCTCGTGTGACTACAATGTAAGCACGAGGTCATTGACGGCCATGAAGGTTGAACTTATCCGAGTTGGCAATTCGCGAGGCATCCGAATCCCGAAGCCCATTATCGAACAGTGCGGCTTCGAGGATGCCGTTGAACTTCGGGTCGAAAACGATCATCTCGTGATCGCACCCGCCCGCCCGCCGCGCGAAGGCTGGGAGGAAGCATTCCTCGCCGCCGGCTCCTCCGCTCCCGATGAACTGTTGCTCGACGCTCCTGCGAACCGGTTTGACCGGGAGGAGTGGCGGTGGTAGGCGACTCACCGCGTTTAGATGAGGTTTGGTTGGTATCTCTGGATCCGACGCAGGGGGCCGAGATCCAGAAAACCCGCCCTTGCCTGGTGGTTTCACCCGACGAGAGCAACCGCCACCTGCGGACCGTCATCATTGCCCCCATGACCACCGTGGAGAGACCTTATCCTACGCGCGTGGCACTCACTTTTCAGGGCAAGCAAGGGCAAGTGGCGCTTGACCAGCTTCGCGCCATCGACCGGCAACGCCTGCTCCGCAAATTGGGCAGGATTTCCCCAAAGACTGCAGCCGCGGTCTCGACCGTGCTGGTCGAGATGTTTACCCGCCGGGCTGCATAACGTGAGTAGACCAGTGTTGTAGGGCCGAACGGCGTTCGGCCCAGGGACAGCGCCGCTGGCCCCTACATATTTGGTTGCGACCGCGCCGCGTTGCGCTGCGTGCTTCAAAAATCCAACAGGACTGAGACCCATGAAAAACGTACATCTCTCGCGGTTTAGTCTATTCGTGCTCGCCGCACTGGTTTCTGTTGCTGGCGCGCATCAAGCCCAGGCTCAGCAGGCGAACAACAGGCCTGCCAATCTCTCGGGGAATAAGCCGGAGGCGCTGGGCTTCTCGTCCGAGCGGCTCGACCGGCTCCACGCGGTGATGCAGCAGGAAGTGGACCAGAAGCAGCTTGCCGGCATCGTCACCGTTCTCGCGCGCCATGGCAAAGTGGTGGAGGAGAAGACTTACGGCAAGAAGGACCTGGCGAGTGGCGCTCCGATGACGCGGGACACGATCTTCCGCATTTTCTCCATGACCAAGCCGGTCACCGGCGTGGCCATGATGATCCTCTACGAAGAAGGCAAATGGAAGCCGCTCGATCCCATCTCGAAGTACATCCCCGAGTTCGCCCATATGAAGGTTTTCAAGGGCGTGGACGAGAGCGGCAAGATGATTCTGGAAGACCCTGCCCATCCGCCCACCATGCACGAGCTGATGACCCATACGGCGGGTTTCACTTACGGGTTCTTCGGGAATACTCCCGTCGACAAGATGTACATGGACCAGCACATCTTAGAGTCCCAATCCTTGCAGGAAATGATCGATAAGCTGGCGAGAATTCCGCTGGTCTACCAGCCGGGAACGCGCTGGGTCTACAGCGTCTCGATGGATGTCCAGGGCTATATCGTGGAGAAATTGTCGGGCCAGTCGCTGCCCGACTTCATGCAACAACACATTTTCCGGCCTCTCGGCATGAAGGATACCGGCTTCTTCGTTTCCAAGGAAAAGCGGAATCGTTTTGCCACGCTCTATGCATCAGGCCCGAATGGCGAACTCCAGACGCCCAGCGCGACGGCCGACGACTACGCCAACCAGCCATCATTGCCGATGGGCGGCGGAGGCTTGGTCTCGACCGCCGAGGACTACCTGCGTTTCGCTCAAATGTTGTTGAACGGCGGCGAGCTGGACGGCATGCGCATCCTGGCGCCGGCGACGGTGCAACTCATGACCGCCAACCATCTCGCTCCCAGCCTGATGACGGGTCAATTCTCCATTGGCCCCGTGACCATCCGGCCTGGCTTGGGGTGGGGCTACGATTGCGCAGTGTATACGGATCCGCTGGAAGCCGACGCGGTGGTGGGCAAAGGCACGTTCTTTTGGATCGGCGCAGCGGACACTTGGTTTTGGGTTGATCCCGCGAATGATCTGATTTTTGTCGGCATGACCCAGCGAACGATTGGGCCCGGCCAGCCCGATATGGAAGCACTGAGCCAACCTGTGGTCTATCAGGCGCTGCTGAAGCAGCAGTAAGTGCAGTGGCTAGTGGTTAGTGGCTAGTGGATGGTCAGAGGGATGTTGTTATGCCGCGAGCCCACTCACGCCCACAACATGCAAAACACGGGTGAAGGGGATCGGCTGCGTGGAACGGGAAGCTTAAGGAGGGTAGCGGAATTTGTTTGCCCATGAGCTACGAGCCGCGGACCTACAAAACAGGTCCGCGCTACAGGTGCTGGCCCCTAACCCCGAATCCCGAGATGGTCGCACTGCGTAGATTGCGGCGGCACCCAAAATTCCTGCCGCGGTGATGATGCTCCAGGCGAGGTTATAACTGTGGGTCGCTTCAAAGATTTTTCCCGCCAGCACGGGTCCAAAGAACTGCCCCAGGGAATCGGCCATGATGATAAG
This sequence comes from Terriglobia bacterium, assembly GCA_052139985.1. Lineage (GTDB taxonomy): Bacteria > Acidobacteriota > Terriglobia > UBA7540 > UBA7540 > Bog-366. Next base: position 14,362 of record JBKQVI010000433.1, on the reverse strand, counting down.
GCTCAAGAGCTTTCCCAGCGACGCCAGACCGAAGCACTCGGCCGTGACTAAGGGAATCAGCAGATAATCCGCGCCCATGGCAAATCCAAAGACCAGCGCAAACACCCAAAGCGCCGCGGGCTGCCGTGCCGCAAAAAGCAGCGGGATGGCGAGAGCAAGGATCAGATAGAAAAGCGCCATGATGTTCTTTTTGCTGTAGCGGTCCACCAGGTAACCCACCACAACCCGTCCTGCCAGCCCCGCAAAGAGCAGTCTGCTGAGGAAGGCGGAGGCCTGGACCGTGGTGTATGCGGAATCGCGCAGGAACAGAACGAACTGTTGAATGACGGTTCCGATGGCGCCGATGGTGAGCGTGCTGCCCACGAGGATGAGCCAGAAATTTGCGGTTCGCACCGCCGCCCCCAATTGGAATGAGGATGCCGGGCTCGTTCCCTGCGAAGCCGGCGCGGGTTCAACCCCGTCCGCAATCAGCCCCATTTCCCCCGGCGCAGAACGCGTGAGCCACTGGGCAATGGGAAGAAGCACCACCGCGATGATGGCGCCGATGAAAACGAAAGCGTGCCGCCAACCCATCCATCCGATCAGGTGCGCCGCCAGAGGCGGGGCCACCACTCCACCCAGTCCCAGTCCCAGGTACGCGTATCCCATTGCGCGTCCGCGCTTGACGCGAAACCAGTTGGAGACCAGAACCTGATTGGAGATGGGGCCCGCCAGGATATATCCCACCACTTCCACAATGCATAGGAAGTAGTACTCCCACAGGTGGGTCATCCAGCTCATCAGAATCAATGGCAAGGCGACCAGTATGATGCCGAGGCGCAGGACCCGCCGCGCGCCAATGCGGTCGATGAGCGCGCCCATGAACCCAACCACCGGCGCGATGATGACGAAGCCGAGAAACAATCCTTGCGCCACTTGGCTGCGCGTGAAGTGAAGAGAGTCAACCAGAGAAGTGTAGAAAACGGGAAGTCCGTAGAAGACCAGTCCCACGGCGAAAAACAGATTCAGGAACGCCGCGAGGACAACCCACCAGCCGTAGAAGACACGCGTCGATGTCGTTTGATTCATAGTAAGAATTTACAAGAGGGTTCCTAAGTCAACCAAACTCCGGCCCCAGAATCGCGCCCTGGAGTTCCGGCCGGCCGGGGAAATCATTGCGCCCGCGATACATTCGCGTTAAGGGTCGCGACGGTTGGAAGCCGCGTTCGCGTAGCAATTTCAGCGCCCAGAGAGTGTTCCTCATTCCATCTACAAAGACCTTTTGCTGGCGCGAACGACGCAGAAACTCATCCAGCAAATCGCGTGCCGAGGACTCATCCTGCGCCACCCACGGCCCCAGATGGTCGGCCAGCGCGCCCTTTCGTCCAAAGCTGTAGCCCGTGAGCTTTCCCTGGCTTCGATATTGCAGCACGAACGCAGGATGCTCGCGCGCGATCGACCGCAACAGTGCGCTTCGGTCGGCGCCGAAGATTTGCCGGTCCTGATCGAGCATTTCATCTGTCACTGAAACTGCCGCCACCAGGGAGCCGAGCGATGGCGTGCGTAGCAATTGCCAACGCTCGATTTCGTATTCGGTGACGAACCCAAGTTTTTCGTATAGGGGCTTGCCTTGCGGTGTCGCATCGAGCTTCATACTGGCGATTCCGCACCCATCCAAATGCTCGATGGCTTTCACCAACAATTTTGTCCCGATTCCTCCGCCGCGCCTTATGGGGTCCACCAGGACCATGCCGATCCACGCGAACCGGCCTTCATAGGAAACGGTCGCGACTGAACCCACTACTTCGCCGTCGGCCTCGGCTACGAAGCAACCTTGAGGACTCGCGGCAAGAAATCTTTCCCAATCGCCGCGAGTCTGATTCCACCCGGCAATCTCCTTCAGCCGCATCCCGGCGGGGATGTCTTCTGGTGTCATCACACGGAGGTGGAAATCCATTGTGCGCGTTCCTTGGGAAACCGAAAAGTCCGGCCTTACGTGGACTCGGCCGGGTCGAAGATTTTGAGAGTCCCTTCGGCGGAGGAGAGAAGAGACTTCCAGCGAGCAAAGTCCCGAATATTCTCCGTCACCAGCGTGGCTCCTACCCGCACTGCTTCCAGTGCAATCAGCAAGTCCCTAAAATGGTGGAGAAAATCCATTTGCCCGAAGGCGGCGTGGGTTCGGCGAAGCAGAATCCCGGCCTCAATCCAGGCAGCGGAAGGCGGCGACGAGAAATGGCCCAAAGACCGGTGTGCCCGGCATAGATTGTCCAAAGCTCGCTTTTCCCGGCGGTCGCGTGTGCCCGCGTAGAGTTCAGCCGCTACCACCGCGGTTAGGATGGTGCGCTGGAACACGCGGGCGTCTTCGCTCACCCAGGCATAACCCTCCCCGCGGCTGACCCGGATGTAAATGCCCGTATCGAGCAGAAGCAGGCCCGGCGGCAGTTGGCTCATCGGCTCTTGGGGGTAACGCGCCCGAAGACGTCCTCTAAACCTCCGAGCTTTTGGAGGTCCTGGAGCGCTTGAAGACCCGCTTCCACGGCCAGGCGCTCGTCTATGAGTCGTCGCACCGCTTCAGAATTACTTCGTGACTGAAGCGTCTTGCGCAGCCGCCGCACCTTCGCGACTTCCAACAAGAGATTGGTTCGTGTGAGTGCTACTTTGCTCATGGTGTCTTCGGTGTGTAGTTCCAACCGTCATTATACACAATAAAAGCGCGTCCGCAATCTGACTTGCGCGTCCGCACCTTTACCCTCCCGATTGTTGCAACAGCTTCGCTACGAGCGCGGTCCATCCGGTTTGGTGGCTGGCGCCCAGGCCGGCGCCGTTGTCGCCGTGAAAGTACTCGTAGAAAGGGACCAAGTCGCGCCAGTGGGGGTCGGTTTGGAAAAGCTCATTGCCACCGAAGACGGGGCGTCGTCCGTCGCTGTCGCGCAGAAAAATCGAAGTCAATCGCCGCGAGATTTCTTCCGCCACTTCCCAGAGGGTCATCATGCGGCCGGAACCGGTGGGACATTCCACCTTGATGCAGTCGCCGTAATAGTAATGAAACCGCTGCAAGGATTCGATCAGCAAGAAATTGAGGGGAAACCACACCGGGCCGCGCCAGTTGGAGTTGCCGCCGAACAATCCTGCCGTGGACTCGGCGGGGTCGTAGTTAACCCGATATTCCTGACCGTTGATCGCCAGCACATAAGGACTTCGCGCATGGAATTTTGATACGCTGCGAATCCCGTACGGTGACAGGAACTCCTGTTCATCCAGCATATAGCGAAGCATCCTCACCAGTTTTCTGCGGCTGACAATGGAGAGCTGCCGGCGAATTCCGCCCGCGGACTTCTGCGTCATTTCAATGTGATGGGGAACGTTGGGTACGTTGTCGAGGAACCACTGCATCCGCCGCTTGAAACCCGGCAACGCATTCAGGGCTTCCGGCTCCAGCACCTCTACCGCATACAGCGGAATCAGTCCCACCATCGAGCGCACCTTCATAAACGGGTGGCGTCCATCGGGCAGGTGCAGAACATCGTAATAGAATCCGTCCTCTTCGTCCCATAAAGTAATCCCGTGGCCGCCACGGTTGTTCATCGCCTGGGTGATATAAACGAAATGCTCAAAGAATTTGCTGGCCACGTCCTCATAAGCCGGATCCTCGCGAGCCAATTCCATCGCGATGGCGAGCATGTCGAGGCAGTACATGCCCATCCAACTGGTGCCATCGGATTGCTCGATGTGGCCGCCAGTGGGAAGCGGTTTCGAGCGGTCAAACACGCCGATGTTGTCGAGCCCCAGGAAGCCGCCTTCAAAAACGTTGCGGCCATCGGGGTCCTTGCGATTCACCCACCAGGTAAAATTGAGCAGGAGCTTGTGAAAGACCTTCTCGAGAAATTCCCGATCCGCACTGCCACAGCGGCGCGCTTCGATCTTATAAACCCGCCACGCCGCCCAGGCGTGCACGGGAGGATTAACGTCGCTGAAGGCCCATTCGTAAGCCGGAAGCTGGCCATTCGGGTGCTGGTACCACTCGCGCAAAAGCAGAATGAGCTGCTCCTTGGCGTAATCCGGATCCACTAGCGCAGTGGCCACGCAGTGGAACGCCGTGTCCCAAGCGGCGTACCAGGGGTATTCCCACTTATCGGGCATGGAGATAACGTCGGAATTGTAGAGGTGAGACCAAGTGCTGTTTCGTTCCGTCTTCCGCTGTTCCGGCGGAGGCGGTCCGGCGGGGTCGCCCTCCAGCCAAGTCCGCACGTCATAGTGATAGAACTGCTTCGACCAGAAAAGTCCTCCCATCGCCTGGCGGAAAACGTTTTGGGCATCGGCTGACAGTGAGGGAGGAACGATCTTGGAGTAGAACTCATTCGCTTCCGCAATGCGCTCTTCGAATACCCTGTCGAAACCATCGCTGAGCACGTCCTCACTGGGTTGTTCGCCGGTAAACCGCAAGCAAAACTTAGCGCTTTGTCCCGGCGGTATTTCCACACGGTAAGAGGCTGCCACCTTTGTGCCCTCGGCACGCGGATTGACGGCGTTGCGATTCCCGTGGACGACGTACTCGTTTATTGCGTCTTTCACATGTGGCGTCCGATTGCCAATGCCAAACAGCCGCTGGAAATTGGTATCGTTCTCGGTGAAGAGCAATTCGGGATGTTCCTGGCAGATCAGCCAACGCGATCCATAGTGACGATGCTCGGCACGGATTACCGCCGCCCCGGCGAGGCCCCCGGCGCGCGCCAACTTCGGGCGCCAGTCGTCCCTGCCCCAGGACCACGTATTGCGGAACCAAAGCGTGGGAAGCAGTTGCAGAGCGGCAGCGTCAGGACCCCGATTGTGGGCCGTGATTCGAATAAGGATGTCGTCGGGCGATGCCTTCGCATATTCCACAAACACGTCAAAATAGCGATTCCCGCTGAAGATACCGGTGTCCACCAGCTCAAACTCAAAATCTCTCTTACTCCGCCGTCTATTCTCCGCCACTAACCAGGCGTAAGGAAATTCCTGCTGCGGATAACGATAGAGGTACTTCATGTAGGAATGCGTCGGCGTCGAATCGAGGTAAAAGTAACACTCTTTGACGTCTTCGCCGTGATTTCCCTCGCCTCCCGTGAGTCCGAAAAGGCGTTCCTTCAGGATGGGGTCGCGGCCATTCCACAATGCCAACGCAAAACAAATGTATTGATGCCGGTCGCAAATGCCGGCAATCCCGTCTTCGCCCCAGCGGTAAGCGCGCGAGCGGGCGTGGTCGTGAGGGAAGTAGTCCCAGGCAGTGCCGTACCGGCTGTAATCCTCGCGAACCGTTCCCCATTGGCGTTCGCTCAGGTAGGGTCCCCAGCGCTTCCAATGGAGCTTGCGCAGACGCGACTCCTCCAGCCTCTGCTCCTCACGAGTCATGGAAAACCCTCGTCGAAAATCGAAAGTTGAGAGTCAAAAGCAGCCGTAGCACGTCTATAACGGACCTGTTCTGTGGGTCCTCGGCCCTTCAGTACGACCGGTGAGCAAAGCCGCAGACCTTGCGAACCAGACCTGCGCTACCTGCTTACGCTTATCTGCCCTGAAACAAACCATCTTCCCCATTCCGCGCAGCATTGTCAAACCCTGGCGACTCTAAGGGTGTGTGATATAGAAGTTGGCGTTAAGTGGCGATAGCTGCCCGGCGGTCCTACTTGACTTCCCGCGTGTACGCCGGTTGGCCCGCGATTTTACCTTGCCGACCCACCGCTACTTTCTTCACCACCAGCACTCCCGTCCCATCCATCCATCGACAAGACAGGGCGGGCAGGCCGACCCAGAGTACACTGGCAGTAGGAGCAGATGGACGAGACCCTGCGAGAACTCGGAGAAGCCCTCCATGCGCTCCCACGGCTTTCCCAAGACTTGGTATATACACCCTGACCGGACCTATCCTACAGAACACTAACGGCTTGACTGATTTCAGCGTCACCGTTCTTATGAGAGCACCGCTAGGGAGGCAGGTTGGCCTAGAGGCGGCTTCACGCCGCCATATGGCGAGGTAAACTCGCCGCTACAACATCAAACTTGCACCCTACGCGGGCTCAGCCCGCTTCATAGATGGACTGCGGCGCACCCTACGCCCCACGCTATGAACTTGTCGGCGCGCGGCAACAACACTTGAATGCCACGAGCGAAGCTTCCCGCCGCTCGGGGCTCCAGCCCAGTTCACGCGCAAAGATCTCCGCCACGGCGGGAGCCGCGTCGCGCAACGAGCACGCCGCAACCCAATTCAGACCCGAGCGCCGCACCAGAAAGTCTTCCACGTTCGCCGCCATTTCCTGATGGATAGCGAAATGGACTTCCGCCGTGAGCAGTTGGGGATTCCCCGGGAGCGGCTCAGTGAATTCGCGGTTCTCGCGAATCGGCTCCAGCACTTGTCGCCAACGGCTGCCGTAGGTCCGGGCAATCCGTTCGGCGATTGGCGGAGATACTCCAAGGTTCTTGCCGGCATCCTCGGTGGCGTTCCGAACGAAGTCCTCGAAGGGCCCCGTATTCCCACCCGGCAGCGGAGTAGTACGGCTCGCTTGGGCAGAGGCGGTGGCAGAGCCAAGTTGCGCGGCGACACGGTCAACCAGTTTCTCGCCCAGGGCGCGGGCTGTCGTCAACTTTCCCCCGCAAATAGAGATAAAGTTCTTCACCGCGGCTTCTTCGTGAAAGCGATATTCGCGGGTGTTCTCGGAAGGGCTGCGACCAGGCTCAATCGCCAGGGCGCGCAGCCCCGCGAAGCTTCCCAGCACGTCGCTGGCGGTAAGCGGCTGGCGCAACACGCGGTTTACGGCAGCGAGCAGATAATCAACATCAGCGCGGTCGGGTTGGACGCTGGCAGGGTCGCCGTCAAAGTCCGTGTCCGTGGTTCCCAGCAGTGCGTGTCCGTGCCAGGGCAGCATCAGAAAAACTCGATCGCCGGGACGAATGGCGGCAAAGAGCGCGTGGTCGGGAGACACTGCCGGCAGGATCACGTGCGTGCCTTTGGTGAGACGGACGGTTTTCGCGCCATCGAAATCGGGCAGGAGCGCGCGGACTTGATCCACCCAGGGCCCGGCGGCATTCACCCAAAAGCGCGCTGCGAGTTCATAACGATGGCCGGTGAGGCGGTCCTCGACTTCGGCAGAAACGATTCCGGGAGACAGCCCTGCCACGGAAGTCTGGAATGCGCAAATTTCCGCGTAATTCGCCACTGTAGCGCCTCGCTCGGCAGCCGCCAGAATCATTTCGAGTGTCAGGCGCGCGTCATCGGTTTCCGAGTCGTAGTAAACCGCCGCCGCGCGCAGGTCCTGGGATTGTAGTGCCGGAATCAGTCGTCGCGCCTCCTCGCAGCCCAACATCCGATGGCGGTCGGCTCGGCCCAGATTGCCCAGCAGGTCGTAAATCGCAAGCCCCACTCGGATCTTCAGCGGATAGTAAGGATCGCCGCGATAAATGGGCAGAACAAAAGGCAACGGGGTCGCCAAGTGAGGCGCCAGGGCGAGCAGCGTGCGCCGTTCCGTCCGCGATTCGTGCACCAGCTTGAATTCGAACTGCTCGAGATAGCGCAGCCCCCCGTGAATGAGCTTCGACGAACGGCTGGAGGTACCGGCCGAAAAATCACGCGCGTCAACCAGCGCCACCTTCAGGCCGCGCAACGCCGCTTCCCGCGCCGTCGCCGCCCCGTTGATCCCGCCGCCGATGATCGCGAGATCGAACGTTTGCTTTTCCAGCGCGCTCAAGTCTCTCTGCATGATAGGAAGTACGGTTCTACACTTTTTCCGGAATCGTAAACGGCTTGCGGAAGCCGCGGTCTTCACCGCGCAGGTAGCGGTTGGCTTCTTCATCGCCGACAACCTTTTGGGTCGTGGGATCAAACTTCAGCGTGCGTCCCAGGCGGTACGACGTGTTGGCAAGGTGAATCAGGGTGGCACTCATGTGGCCTTCCTCAATGGGCGCGGGGACGTCTTCTTTCTTGCGCGAGCGGACGCAGCGAATGAAGTTGGCCCAACGGTCGCCGGAGCGCGTCACGCTGGGGCCCGGCTCATTTTCTTCCCCGAGGAAGGTCCGATAGGTTTCGTAGCCGGCAAGCGCCATATATCCCTTGGAGCCGTAAACTAGATTTCCGCACATGAACTTCGGCTGTTCGATGTGGCCGTGGCCCGCTGTTTCCGGCAAGGCTCCTGCACCCGCTCCAAAGCCAGGCATACCGATCTCCGCTTCCGTATTGGTCATCCAATGCCGGACTTCGAATTCCAGAAGGCGGCGCGTTCCATCCGGCATATCGAACTCGAAAGAACAATTCAGGACATTGGGGGTTTCCTGATCGTCATTAAACATCACGTGACCGCCGGTGGCCGAAGCTTTGTTGGGGAAACCCACGCCCAGCGCCCACCGCGCCAAGTCCATTTCATGCACGCCCTGATTACCCACGTCGCCATTCCCGGTGTCCCAAATCCAATGCCAGTTGTAATGAAAACGATTCTTGGTAAAAGGCTTTAGCGGAGCTGGGCCGGTCCACAAATCGTAATCCACACCAGCGGGAACAGGCTCCGGCTTGGCGATGCCGATTGTATCGCGCCACTTGAAGCAAAGCCCCCGCGACAGGTAAACGTCTCCAATCACCCCTTCGCGAAGCTTGCGCACGCCCTCGATGTAGCCTTCGGCGGAGCGGCCCTGCGTTCCGTGCATGACGATGCGATCGTATTTGCGCGCCGCCGCCACCAATTGATGGCCTTCCCACCAGGAGTGCGAGCAGGGCTTTTCGACATAGGCATCCTTCCCCGCCTGACACGCCCAGATGCCCATCAAAGAGTGCCAGTGGTTGGGGGTAGCGATGGAAATCGCATCAATGGATTTGTCTTCCAGGAGCTTGCGAATGTCTTTGTAGACTTGGGGCTTGGGCATGTTCCAGTCCGCAATATCGCCCAGCCGTTTGCCGATGACGCTATCGTCGATATCGCAAATGGCGGCGACTTCCGCGTCCGGCACCTTGCCGAATCCCTTCAGGTGCTCGCCCCCTTGACCGCGAACACCGACCACGGCAATCCTGACGCGATCGTTAGCTCCCCAAACCCTCTGGGGAAGAATGCTGATGCCGCCGAGAGCTGCCAGGCCGGCGCCGCCGGTGATACTCGCTTGCAGAAAGTCACGCCGATTAACTTTCGATTCGCCTTCCATAAATCCTCCGTCACGGGTCGCTCACCGAACTGGCTACCGTAACAACAATGACGGGCAGGGTCAAGGATTTGTGGCTTGCGGGCGTGGGTCAATTTGATGTAGGGGCGGCTCTACGCCGCCATGTGGCGAGGTAAACTCGCCGCTACAGCATCAAATTGACCCGCTACCCGGCTCCCGACAGTGCCCTAATTTCGGGTGTAGCGCCGGGCTTGAGAGCTTGCGGCAAAACTCGCGGCACTCTCATTCTGAGACCGTTTTGTGGGCGAAGAACCCTTGTAGTTCATTCTTTTCGTGCGCCCCGCGAACTACAGGGGTTCTTCGCCCAAAATGCGGGCGTAGGTGGTGAGAATTTCAGCTTAGCTGCGGCGGCTGTCCCAGAGCTTAAGTACTTCCTCTTCCTTGGCGGCGGGCAGGGTATCCTTGAACACGAAGTTCTCCATTGTGGCGAAGGACATCAGAGCGTCGAGGGCGGTATCGCGAAACGGCCGCGTGATCCATCCTGCCTGGTAGGCCTTCTCGCTGCTGATCTGAGCGAAGCCCCGCATCCCGGGTGCAGGACGCCAGTAGGGAAAGTTCAGGACCCAATTCGATACGCCGGGTTGGGGAGCGACACCCTGCTCATGTAGGAATGCCTTCGGAATCCACACCAGTTCCGCCTCGGAGTGCGTGGCGGATTTGCACCCCTCGAGAAAATCACGGAAGCTCATGGGCCGGCCCGTGAGATTGAATGTCCCGAAGAGGGACCTGTCGATCGCCTGAATCAGGAAGTCCGCCACATCCTTCACGTCCACGATCTCGACCGAATCCGTTCCGTCTCCGGGGGCAATGTGGCGGCCGCCGTCGCGCAAGCGGTAAAGCCAGATCAGCACATCGGGGGTATCGTCGCGGATTCCCTTGATGGGGCCCGGCCGCACGATGGTCAGCTTGTCGCCCACGAGGGAACGCAGGCGCCGCTCGCACTCCGCCTTGCCGCGGCTGTACTCGCTGCCCGCTCCATCCCAGGGAGCGAGCGGAGCGTCCTCCGCCAGGTTGGGCTGGGCATAATCCTTTTCGTCATAGGCGGCGATGGATGACACCCAGAGATAATGCTCGGTATGATCCTTCAGCCGTTCTGCCGCCGAAACGACCACGGCCGGGTCATGCGGCCACACGTCGATTACCGCGTCCCAATGGCGCTGCCCCAAGGCAGAGAAATTTTCATCATTCCGTTCGGGGCTGCGGAACCCTCTGAGCTTCTCCAGGTGCGGGAATAATTCGGGGTTGGTGACTCCGCGATTGAAGAGCGTAACGGTGTGCCCCTGCCCCACTGCCCCTTCCACGAATGCGGGCCCGAGGAAAAAGGTGCCGCCCAGCACCAGGATTTTCTTGGGGCGAGTGTCTGCCGGCAGGAACCGCGGAAATGCTGCGCCCACGGCGGCCGCGCCGCCCAGAATTAGCGCCTTGCCAGTAAACTCTCGCCGATTCATAAATTCCTCCCGAATTGTCACGTTCCGCTTCGAGGTGACCTGCACCCCAGGAGCGAGATCCGTATTGAAACCGAACTAGCGAGCGATGCCGCGCCGCCCGCCCGTGGCAGGCTATTCCCCGTGCGCCTTGCGAATTTCCCGGAACCCTGCCGTAATCCAGGCGGGTGGTTGCACACGATCGCCGCCGGAATCAGGCTGATGGCCGGCGGCGAGCAGCCGATGGTCCCAGCAGAGATAACACCTGCCCAGGTTACCGGCGAATTCATCGCTTGTGCCATAGGCTGGGTCGCGCAAGGCGTCATCGATGGAAATAAACCGGTAACCGCGGTGCTCCAGGTCCGTCAACAGGGTGTCCAGCAATTCGGCATTGATTTCATTGTCGTGAATCAGAAGGATCTGGGGAACCTCGCGTTGGAAAAGCTTCCGGGAGGCATCCTCAACTCCTTCGAACGAAGCTTGAGTGTACTTGAGGTACTCGGCCTTGGCATTCCAGGCGCGATTCTTATCGTGGTGAACAAGCGCGTCGGCGAGGACATCGCTGAATTGGTAGTCGGCATTCTCAACGGTGACCGGCGCGATTTGGTACCCATGGCTTTTCAAGAAGGCTTCGAAGGCCGTTTTCGCCTCCGGCGTCGAGCCGGTACTCAGAGCCGGATGGCGGAAATAGCGCTCGGTCCTGCCATGGGCATTCAGTAACGCTTGCGTGACCACATTCCCGCGGATGGTTTCATCCTCGAACTGTTCGAGCGAAGTATGGTCGAAGTGCACGTGCGAGTAGGTATGGTTGCCAAGCTCCATCCCAGCGTCAATCCATTCTTCCAGCAATCCGGCACGCGCATCGCGCTCTCCGGATACTTGTAGCTTTGCCTCAATCACCAAACCGAGGGCGGGGACCTTATGCTTGACAAGGGCACGGAGGACTTGACGATTATCGCGCTCGAGGTCGCGCAGGTTCCCCACCGCCTTGTCCGAGCCGGGCACTGCACCGGGCAGGTCATCCACAGTAATCGCCACCCTTCGGTCCGGCGCGGGCCGAGGAGATGGATCAATTTCCCGCCTTCCCGGAGCGGTTGCAGCGCCCGCGCAGAGCCCCGCCGCGAGAAGCATGTCGAGAAAGAGGGCGGCACGTTGGAGAGCCTCCCGATGGCAAATACCGAGCTTCATATGGTTTTCAAATCTCCCGGCCGGACTAGCAGGCGGCGCAGGCGTTTTTCTGTAGCCGCAAATATGGCATTGGCAAAAGCCGGCGCAAGGGGCCGGACTCCCGGCTCGCCTATGCCGCCGGGGCTCTCGGTGCTTGGCGCGATGTGGACTTCTGTCTTTCCACTACGGGTATTACGCCGGGGCTATAGATCAACGATCTCAGCCCTGCTTCCGTGCTTGGCGATCACATGCTTTTGCTCGCCTCGAACATAGATACGTTCAATCTCAATCGACTTCCAGTTCTCCGGCAGCGTGACGTCATATTCGTTCCAGTCAGACTCGCCAATGCGAATCCCTGTGAAGCCGAGCATGGCAGTTTGCAGGATGGCGCCATAGTCGGTGAGAAAACAGCCATACGTCTGGGAGGAAACTTCACGTATCATGCCAAAAGGTTCCAGCCAGTAGGGTTGCCACGACAAACGGAATAGCTCCGCCGCTGCTTTTCGATCACCCATTGCCGCCGCGAGAGCCGAAGCCGCACTCACGGCGAAACCGATGCCAACCGCGCCTTCCTTTCTATCGCGGGATGCTTGCCAAGTGCGTTTAATCACGGCTTGGTCAAGATCAACGTCAAACGGGAGAAGATAACTGATGTCGCCGAACGCATCATTGGGCGAGCCTTCCGCTATGGTCAAAACTCCGTCTGCATTGACGGGCAGATACATGCTTCGAGCTATCCTTTGCCACTGTGCCGGAACCGTCATCCCCACCATTTGCGCGCAACGGATGGCGGCTTTCATGACCATCCGGCAGGCGAGGTTAACGTAGGCGCTGTTGTCTAATCCATTGCTGCTTTCATCGGGACCCATGATGTTGCGAATCTCGAAGCCCCGCGGGGTCTGTACTCCCCGGCTTTCGATCCACTCCGCCACGGCGCGGAGCACCGGCCACGTAGCCTCGTGGAGAAAGTCTTTGTCTGCCGTGGCGAGTTGGTACTGCCAAAACGCCAGTGCAACATCGGGCACGATGTGTTGCTCCGCCCAACCGGTGGCAGCGAAGACCGGCGTAACCTCTTCGCCATTCAGGGGCGCGGCTTCCCAAGGAAATTGGGCTCCTCGATATCCGAAGAGTCCCGCAACCTTTTGGGCGGCTGGCAACCCTCGGAGCCGGAAGCGAAGCAGGGATTCCGCCGTTCCCGGCGAGGAGAGCAATACCGGCGAGAAAGACCACGTGTCGGTATCCCAGAAGGTGTGGCCGAGATAGTATCTGCTCGCAGAGAGGCCATAGGGCGCCATCCCATTCAAATTCGACGGATGCAAACTGGAGTGGAGGTAGAAGAAGGCGCAATCGAGGACCTTCTGGTCCTGGGTATCACCTGTCACCAGGACGCGGGATTTCCAAAGGTCGCTCCACGCGCTCCGGTTGTCCGCAAGTAAGTTGTCGACACCGGTCTGCACTCCCCAATTGACAAGGCGTATGGCCTCAATATCCGGCTCGCCGTGGTAGAAGCTGGAAAGCATGGATGCCAGCGTGTGAAACGTGTAGGTTTGGTTCGGGACTACATCTCCCGCGTATCCAGATGAGTCTTCATTCCTTGAAAACCTTTTATCGGGAATAACGCGAACGGCAATACCTAAATGGCTGAGATTTCCCGACGACTGGAAAAGCAAGGCGCGATCGACCTGTCCGCTACCAGGCGCGGAGTTGCTGACGATCTGGCCGGGAACGTCCGCGAGGGAGACCTGCGGAATGAATTCGATTCGCGCGGGCGCGGAAGTCTGCAGCTCAATCCTCTGCCAAAGCAGGGTAGGTTCGGAACGTGATGCGAATTGACGAACTCTTACAGTCAGGCGTATATCGTCGCCGGCGTTATATACAAATTCGGTCGCCAACTCTCCATTGTTCATGTCGATCGTTTGAGTGGTAAGAGTCGTCCTCCCCGGCTCCCGCAGACTTGCGTGGTTTACATTAAGATCCGTGTGCAGCGGATAGGGCGCCGGGGATAGAGCCTCGACTTGGAATTCGGGATGGAGGTATACGAACCCGGTTACAAAGGTGGGCGCAGGCAAAAGGGGAATCGGACCTGGGCGGATACCGATGAAACCATTACTGACGTAAGCAGGATCGAGTTGTGGACGGTCTCCTCCGTACCCCAAAATAGGTATGGACGAGTCGGCAAATAAATAGCCACTGCGAGCGAGTGCCAGCACGCCGGCGGTGGACTTCATCATCTGGCGTCGAGAAAGAAGCATTTTGCCGAGCCCTCAAAACTCCGAAACCAAGTTTAGGATAAGACGCTGTGGATGGCCAACCTCATGCAATCTTCGCAACCGGCAATCGTCGTAGGCGCTTCCCGGTGGCCGCGAAAACGGCGTTGGCCACGGCAGGGGCGAGTGGGGGAACTCCGGATTCACCGACGCCATCGCCGGGCTTTATTCCGCCCGGAACAAGATGAACTTCAATCTCGGGAGCATCCGTCATTCGCAACACTTGATAATCGTGGAAATTGCTCTGCTCAACGGCGCCGTCCTTGATGGTGATCTCGCCCGAGAGCACCGGCGTCAGCGCATAATTGATTCCGCCTTCGATGAGCGCGCGGACGCTATCGGGGTTTACCGCCA
>JBKQVI010000432.1:0-20884 GCA_052139985.1 Terriglobia bacterium | reverse complement strand
CCCATACCGGGCGTGCTCAACCCAAAGCCTCCCGTAGCAACCACCAGACTGCCCACTTCTTGAACGAACGACTGCGCCTCCGAAGAACCAGTGTGCCGGGAAACTGCTGCCCTTTTTGTTGTCGTAGGACGAAGCTCGGTATTCTCTCCATCGACCTGCCGTGGGCGCGAGGGTGCGTGGCACGATGATAGGCATGCGGAGTACTCACAGCTCTGACCCCCTCACCCGGCGGTCCCCGGCTGATGACAACGCCGGATGCCCGCCACCCTCTCCCCCAAGGGGGGCGAGGGCTGGAAACTCATACTAAACTCGGTCTCCCTTTACAACATTGGCGGTCGTCGCAAATGTAGAAACTCCAGGCGGTAGCTGCTGCTACCGCACTCCAAAATCACCATCAAAGGGGATTTATCCCGACCCGGAATTGACGATTGCGCTGGAATAGATTGCGCCCGCTACCCGCTCGCGCCCTGAGAAATGGCGAAACAGAGGGCAGATCCCCTTCAGCGGATAAGCCGGAGTTCCAAGGATTGAAAGTACATCAGGTTGTGATCATAGTCGGCGGCGGGCTGAACGCGCACCGAATACTCGCCGACCTTCGCCACCGAGAGAGCGCCCAACTCGAATGTCTGGTACTGAAAATTTTCCCCCGTGGGCGTAACAACAGCGGAGAGTGACTGCGGCCCAACGTTTACAATGTACTTGGCCTCTCCCCACTCATGGCGCGCCGCATAGCGGATGCGCAATCGATAGCTTCCCGCCTGACTGACGTGCAGGCGCCAAGTGATCGAGTCATCCGGCTGAGCGAAGTTCGAGATAAAGAACGCTCCATCGCGATTGAATCGCTTCTCGGCGTGGCCGGCCGTCACTGCCGTCAGGTAATCAAGGTGAAAGGGCGAATCGGTACTTTGCATCACGAGGGGCGGATTCACCAGGGGTTGCCCAACCACTTCCAGAACCACCACCGTATCGTTCTCGTCGACGCGCGTGGCCGGCACCGTCACCAGAACGACGCCGTGATCGCGGCTGACGGAGAGACGTTGGGCAGGGCGGGCCAGCAGGTAGGCAGCCTTCACCTCATTCTTTAGGCCGGACACTCGCACCACGTCGTCCGCCGGCCAGCTAAATACGTGCAGATAGATTTTTGAACCCTTGACCGTGGTGCGTCCCCAGGGATATTCCGGCAGGGGGCTTACCGTCGTTCCGTAAATGCTTTCACCGTTTTCCTGCATCCACGCCCCAACTCTCCGGAGCGTGGCCAACGCCGGCTCGGGCAGGGCGCCGTCCGCCCGGGGGCCGACGTTGAGCAGATAGTTGCCGCCTTTCCCCACAATTTCCACCAGCTTGTGAATCACCACGCCGGGTGTCTTCCATTCCTGGTCGTACTTGCTATAGCCCCAGGTGCCGTTCAGTGTCTGGGGAGTTTCCCAGGTCTCGTCCAACCCTCCCGTGGGCATTCCGTTGTCGCCCATATCCTGATAATCGCCCATCAAATCCTGAGCGTAGTTGCCCACGCGCCCGTTGATCAGGCAGAGCGGCTGCAACGTGCGAACGATCTTGACGAACTCCTCCGCTTGCTGGGGCGTATCGATGCCACGGTCGAACCACACCAGCCCCAGAGGGCCATAGTTCGTCAGCAGCTCGCGCAACTGAGGTTTGGATTTCTTCTCCAGATACCGGTCAAAGTTCTTTTTCGCGGGATCGTAGTCCCAGGTGTTTCCGTAACCGTCAGGGTCGTCCCAATCCTCCCGGTGGGAATAGTAGACGCAGAAGCGAATGCCTTGCCGGCGGCATGCCTCTGACAGTTCCTGCACGGGGTCGCGCTTGAACGGCGTCCAGTCGACGATGTTGTAACGCGTCACTTGCGAGTGATACATCGCGAACCCGTCGTGGTGCTTGGCGGTGACGACCAGATACTTCATCCCGGTGGCTTTGGCCAGGCTCACCCACTCATCGGCGTTGAATTTTACGGGATTCAACTGGTGCGCCATCTCGCGGTATTCGGCCACCGGAATGTTGAACCTCTCCATAATCCACTCTGCCTCGGTGCCAACGGGTATGCGGTTATTCTTCCATTCGCCGGCCAGAAGAGAATAGGGGCCAAAGTGGATGAACATGCCAAACTTATCGTGCCGAAACCACTCGATGCGCTGCGCCGGGCTGATCGGGGCCTGCGCCGGCTGGCTTTGCGCGAACAAGCCCTCACCCGCAGACGGCCCCACCATGCAAACGACGCTCGCCACTATAGCCAGAAGATGCTTCATGTTAGTCTCCTCGTCTATTCCACCACTCCGATCTAATCGGGATAGGGCTTATTGGGCCTCGCGATGCGAATCCAGTGGTCGGTAAACGTGGCTGCCGCTTGGGGAACCCGAACCTTGGGCATGTGGCAGACGACGCAATCATGGGTGCCGGCGGAGCAAGGATGGGCGGCGGATCGACCGTCGTGGCAAGCGAGGCACCGAGCGTCGTAATTGCCCGACAGCGCATCGAGAGGCTGATGGGGGTCATGGCAGGCCGTGCAGGCGATGCGCGAATCGTCGGGGTTGTAGCAGCGGCTTCGCTCCAAGCGGTACGCCTCAAAACGCACCGTGCCCACGCCCCGCACGGAGAACTGCGTCACCTCCTGCCGGGTGCGGTGGCATGAGGCGCAGAAATCCGTGACCTTCGCCGCGGAAAACTTGCCGGGATTGACGATCTGAAGATTGCCAAGATTCCCGGCTTTGATGGCGGCAAGGTGAGCCGCGCCCGGGCCATGGCAACGTTCGCAACCAATGCCGGGGGACATCTGGCCAAGGGTCAGACGGCCCTGCCGCACCGCCGACGTCGCGTGGCAATTCAGGCATTGCTGCAATGCGGCGTCGGGGATGGGGAGACCCATGGCCTCCTCCAGGTTATGAGGTGGCCGGGCGGTGTGCCCCACCGTGATATCGAGTGCCTGGGTTTCCGCGTAGTAGCTTACCTGGCTTTCGAAATAATGACGGCCGTATTGAAGGATGTACGTTTGGCCCGTGCTCCCGTTGCCGACGGCCCAGACGATAGGCGCCGAGATGGTTTGCTTTCCGTCGGTCAGGAAGCAATTGGCGCCGCTCGCCGTGGTCATGATGTCGTAAGAATAGGCGCCGTTGCGAAAGCCCAGCCAGGGGTGAGCGCGAAGAACCTCCGCGTCTTGGGGCAGCGCCAACGCTCGCCCCATCGGGGTCTTCAGGGCGCTGGCCTTATTGGGATGGCACTCGAGGCAAGCCGGACTGCCGGCGTACTGGGACTCCGGTAAAACCTCAGCTTGCTTCCGGGTCTTGCCCCAACCGGCGTCGGCGTCAAGAGCGAGAACGAGAAGCATACCCGCGAAAACCCTGCGGCAAGCAAACCATCTCCTGACTCGCACGGCGCGCCCGACTTTTTGACTCGGCCCGTCCATTGCCTTTGTCCCTACGTGGTTGAATGGAGCGGCAAACCTGAGGAGTATCTCATCACAGAACGTCGCGGAATTCACGGAGAAAAGCGACGCGCCTTACTCAGCGCGTGCTGTGTGGCGGGCGGTGAGTCTTTCGCGAGGAGGCGGCGCACAAAAGCCGCCTTGCTTTCAGGGCTATCGTAGAGTACAACAACCCGGTCCCGTATGGCTTCCGTCGGCCGATCCTCAATCGACCGTCGAAGGGCAGTGCTGCCGTTGGGGCATTGCTTCGGGCAGAACCACATTTGAGGTGTTGATGATCTTGCGCAGGGGGCCCAGATCCATGAAGAAGAGCTCAAGCAACCACGTCGTCGATCGCCGAACGTTTCTTCGCGCGGCAGGTACATTGGCTGCCACTGGCCTGGTGAACGGCCGCATTTCGGCAGCTTTTTCGGAGGCGCACTCACAATCCCCGGTGTCGAAGCGCGTCGTCTCTTTGGCACTCGATTTGAACCGTATCCACAAATGGGATGACTCGAATGGCGACACTTGGGATCCGTTTTGGGCGGATGACGATCATCTGTACTCATTCAATGACGACGGCCGCGGATTCGGAAAGGTGCAGGAGAATCTTGCCTTCAATCGTTTTGACGGGGAGTCCCTTGAGAGATTGGCCGGGGTCGCAGTCAATCCCATGGCCGAATACGGTCCGGCGACTCAGCGCGGAAAGGACCATGCTACATGGAAAGCGTGCGGCCAGGAGTGCATCGACGGCGTGTTCTACGGGTTTGTCTCGAGAAACGTCTATGGGAACGAAAGCCATGATCCGCTGATGCGCCAGACTGCCTTCAATTCCAGCCTGATCCACTCGAGAGACCGAGGGCTGACGTGGCAGAGGACGGCGCAGGAGAATTATGAACGGCCGATGTGGGCCGGCCCGAAGTTCGGCGCTCCCTTTTTTGTGCATTACGGCAAGAATGGCGGGAACGTCGGTCGCGACGGCGCCCTGGAATACGTTTACGGTGCGTCCACGAATGGATTCTGGAACGACGGAGACTCACTCATACTTGGAAGGGTCGCACGGAAAGCACTCCCAAAACTTAATGCCGCCGATTGGGAATACTTCGCGGGTGGCGACGGAATAAGTTCCGGAAGCTGGTCGAAGCATATTGATTCCTCCGTTCCAATTTTAAAGCGTCCTGCCAAGTGCGGCGAGACGCCCATCTGCTACGTGCCTGCTTTGGGAATGTACCTCCTGATCTCCTGGTATAACTCGAAAGTTCTGACCAAGTGGTTCGAACCAGCCGGAATGAACTACGACTTTTATCAGTCAGAGCATCCTTGGGGCCCATGGTCATTCATTACGTCGTTTAACGATGGCTTTCTTCCTTCCGGAAGCCACATGTACGGACCCACCTTGTGTCCCCGGTTTCAGGAGTCGAACGGCTCCGAAGTTCGGCTGGCGATGTTTACGTCCGGCTGTCAGTTTGAAGATAAGCCCTCGGGGATTTACAAGGCGTGGACAATTCCCGTGGTGTTGCGGACGGAACCCCTACCCTCGTTTGAAACCCGTTCCGCGGCCAGCCCCGACATCAAGTTTTTTGGTGAGTGGACGACGATGGCCAACCCCCAAGCCACCGAGGGTACGATTCGTATGACTAAGCGCCAGGGGGACTCCATGGTCCTCTCTTTCTTGGGATCCGGAGTCGAGTACCTTGCCCAAAAGGCGGAGGGCTACGGGGAAGCCGATTTGTATCTGGACGGAAAATTGCAGACAAGAGTCCAGCTTGGACTGAAGAACTTCCCGGTTATCACCGGTGTCTCTGTGTTTCAAAAGCACGGCCTTCCAAGAAGCCTGCACACGCTAAAGATTGTGTGCGCCGGAACCGGGCCCGTAGCGGTCCAAGCCTTCAAGACTTATCGATAGTAATCGGCGTACCGGCGACTTCACGTCGTCGTAATGCCTCTGTGCGAAGCACCTTGGAATGCGAGCAGCCGCGAGTGCCACTACGGCCCAGGGCCTGGCTTCGCCCCGCCCTGGGCTAAGCTGCACGCGAAGAAACCGATCAAGGGGAGGAAGTCATGTCTATCACACCCACGCGTAGAGAATTCCTGGCCACGACCGCGGCAACAGCCGCGGGAGTGGTGATGTCCAAGGGGGGATTGGGTGGCACCGGACCGGGAGGATTGGCAGGCGCTCAGATCGCCCGGCGACACCGGATCATGCATGACCTGCCGACACCCAATTTTTTCGAGGGGATGCTACTGGGCAATGGAGACATCGGGGTGTGCGTCACCGTGCGCCCCGATGCCTTGGGGCTTCATTTGGGCAAAGAGGACTCTTGGGATATCCGCGTCAGCGAAGATCATTACCAACACGTGGTGCCTTTCAAGGAGCTTCTGCAATTGTGGCAGCGCGCCAGCGAGGAAGCGAAGCGCCAGGGCAAGCCGGATATGCTCTACCTGGAGTCCTCGATCGATTTCTTCCGCGAATACACGGAAAAGGTAACTTCTTCTTACGAAAAATCCTGGCCGCGTCCTTGGCCGTGCGGCATCGTATGGATTCACTGGGACTCGCGCCAGGTGCAGGTTCTACGCCAACTGCTCGACCCGTCGAACGGCCTCTTTACGCTGGAGCTTGAGTACGACGACTTGCGAGGCAAGCAGCGCATGCTAAGCGTGCGCTGCTTTGTTAATTGGACCACCGGGCACGTCTCGGTTTCCACCGACCAGCCCGCTCCCTTTGTCTCCGTGGCCTACCGCCCGAATCTCGATGCCGAGGCGCAGCTTCCGCCACCCGAGATCGACGGCAGCGCGGAAGCGGGTTTCGCCGAGTTCTCGGGGTATCAGCACTTCCCCGCGACAGTTCCCACGAAAGAGAACCCCCACCCACCGGACACTGACAAGGATCGCAACTTTGCCTTGAGCGGTCTTCTCCAAGGCTCTTGGCGAGTGGAAGGTCTGGCGGAAACCCAGGCACAACTCCGCAGGATGGGGGAGAGCAGCCGCGAAGCCTACTGGCCTTCCGGCGGGCCTCCCGAGGTATTCCTGCGCAGTCAAAAAGAGCAGCCGTTCCGCCTCGACCTGGCGCTTTTCACTCCTCGCGACCATGCCGACAACGTCGCCTTTGCTAAAAGCGAGGTGAAGCGGCTGGCGCAAATTCCCGTCGCACAGCTTCAGCAAGAAACCGAAAAAGGATGGGACAATTTCTGGTCGCGTTCGGCCGTCGAGTTCGAGGATAAAGACCTTGAGAAGATCTGGTATTACAACCAGTACCTTCTGGCCTGCTGCCTTCGTGAAGGCAAAGTCGCCCCGGGACTTTTCGGGAACTGGACCAGCGGCAAGATCGGCACCGCGTGGCACGGCGATTACCACATGAACTACAACACCCAGCAGGTGTTCTGGGGAATCTTCTCGAGCAACCATGTGGATCAGAACCTTCCTTATGTTGAGCTGGTGGAAGATCTTTTGCCGATGGCCAAAGCCTATGCGCAAGAGAAGTTCGAATTACCCGGCGCTTTCTTCCCTCATTCCGCGTATCCCGTCCCCAGCCAGGTGGTGCCTTACCCGGCGCCGCCCTGGGGATACGAGGTCTGCGAGACCCCGTGGACGGTGCAGAGCTTGTGGTGGCACTACCTCTACACGCTCGATAAGGATTACTTGCAGAGGGTCTATCCTCTCCTGCGGGTCGCCACGCAGTTTGTCGTCGCCTTCGTGAAGAAGGAAGCGGACGGCAAATATCACATTGTGCCTTCCGCGTCGCCTGAGAACTGGGGATGCACCGTGGATTTCCGGCTGAATAAGGACTGCATCATGGACCTGGCGATGGCGGAATTCCTGCTGGACGCTACGATTGAGGCCGCGAAGATTCTGGGGCTCGACACCGGCGAACGCGCGCAGTGGGCGGAGGTCCGGGCGAATCTCGCCCCTTATCCCAAAACTCGAGGCCCTTACGGCGAGGTATGGCTGGACGTGCTCAATGCCCCGGCAGAGCATGTTTATAACATTCCGGTCACGCTGGCGCCGGTATTTCCCGGTGAACAGGTTGGACTCGACAAAGGCGCCGAATACCTGGAAATTGCCCGGCGCACGGCTGAAACCATCCGCCTCGAGGGAGGAAATGACGTCGTCTATCAGCCCTTGATTCGGGCGCGGCTGGGCATGCTCGACCTGGAGTGGTTCAAGCGGGAGGTCCACTACTGCCTGCTCCCGAGCGGCATTGCCAATGATCGCGCGCGCCAGATCGACGGCCGGTATAACGACGCTGTGGACTTCGATTTCATGATGCGCATGGGTGTGTGGACGGAGAACCTTTCCTTGCCCGCGGTTCTGAATGAATGTTTGCTGCAGAGTTATACGGGTGTTATCCGGCTTTTCCCCAATACCCACAAACTGGGTGCCGCCCGCTTTGATGGCCTGCGCGCCGCCGGCGCCTTTCTGGTGAGCGCCACCTTCGACGGGAAGAGTATTACGACGGTAACCCTTTTGAGCGAGAAAGGGGCACCCTGTCGTCTGGCCAATCCCTGGGCGGGAAAGACCACCCGCGTCATTCGGCTGAAGGACCGACAGCCGATCGCTGTGAAAGCCCAAGGAGAGTTCAGAGAGTTCCCCACCGCCCCGGGGGAGCGTTACAGCATCGAGCCGGCGTGAAGCGTTCGATCCTGAACGCGATAACGATGACGTATAGGTGCGATTGGGGATCTTCCGTATCGCGACACTGCGTGCGGTGGCACAAGCGGGATGCAGCCTATCGCTGCAATCGAAGAATACGGATTACCGATCGACACGTTCCATAGCGGGGTAATGAAAGCGTCCGTCCAGCAATTCAGGTTTGGGAATGTAATTTCGCAGCATCAGGCGGAAGGGAGCGTCAGGCATGGGAAGCCAGTTCGAGTCCCAAGGAGCCGCGGGACGGTCTTGCTGTATCAGTTGGACGGCAACGGCTGATCAACCTGAAATCGGTAGCCAAGGCGCGCCATTTCATAGACCGGCAGAGCATACCGATATGCCAGTTGTATGCTCTCGGCAACCTCATTGCTCGTACCTTCAACGCCCGAGTGTGCAGCAGCATTTGCCTGGTCCTCGGCACTTGCGGCCGCATCGGCGTGGACACCCGAAAGGGGCGCGGGCGCCGACAGCCTGCTCTGGGCTGATACGGCCCCCAGCGAGCCCGCCAGAATCGCTACAAACCAAATTAAAGCATACCCCGTCTTCATTGCTGTTTCGCCCCTCTTCGCTGAAATGGAGCACGTAGACTCCGCATTCTACTCTGATGAAACTCATTCTTTTCTGTCATGAAACCTCCGTATAATCCAACCCTGATGATGCGGGCGAAATTGGACCGAGCACCGTCCAGAGAATGGCCGCGCAAACCAGCGGCATAATGCCAAATCCGATGAAGACGGGTGTGTAGGAAAAGTGATCGACCATCAAGCCGGTAAGGAGTGCAAAGACCATGCCGCCGAAGCCGGAGCCCATACTGGCCAGGCCCCAGATCGACCCCACGGCGTTTTTTGGGAACACATCAGCGGGACATGCCAGCAGGATGGAATTGCACCCGGTGTATCCCAGCATCGCCAGAGATACCAGACCGATCGAGAACCGCACATCACTGACCAAGACGGCCGGAACGGCGCTCATCATGACCACGGCGAAGATGGCGACCCCACCCTTGCGGGATGCATTGAGGGAGAGTCCACGCTGAAGCATGAAGGCGGAGATCCAGCCCCCCAGAAAGTTGCCCAGGCCCGCGACGGCGAATGGAATCCATGCATACTTCCCGATGGAGGCCATGCTGAAATGCCGGGCGCGCTTAAGGTATTCCGGAAACCAGAAAATATAGAAGTACCAGACCGGGTCGAGGAAGACTTTGGCGAGCGTGAAGCTCCACACAAATCGTGTGCGGAACAGCCGTAGTGGAGGAACCGGGGCGGCCGCTACTTCCGCCTTCGCGCTCTCTGGAGTGCGATAGACCAAAGACCAGATAACCAGCCAAAGGATGCCGAGTGCTCCTACCCAGATGAAAGCCTGGCGCCATCCACACCTCACCAAAAGCCAGACAACGACAGGCGGGGCCAGGATCGCACCGACGGCTGAGCCACTGTTAAAGATTCCAGAAGCCAGAGCCCGCTCCTTGGCATCAAACCATTCCGCCACCACTTTGACGCTGGCAGGCCAGTTACCAGCCTCACCGAACCCGAGCAGAAAGCGGTAAGCGCCCAGAGACCACGGCCCCCGGGCAAGCGCGTGGAGCATGTCGGCAATGGACCACAGAGCCATCGTCAGGGCAAATCCCAGCCGCGTGCCCAACCGGTCTATGACCGGACCGGAAATGCCGTTGGCGATAGTGTAGGCGAGCATGAAAGCGAAAATCACCCGTGCATACGCCGTGTTGGTCATTCGGAACTGATCGATAAGCACAGGAGCGGCCACGGAAAGCGTTTGCCGGTCGAGATAATTGATGGCGGTGGCAAAGAAAGCCAGGGCAATCATCACCCATCGCCAAGAGGTGGCTGAGGACTTCGTCAACCGAGATTTACGCGGATCACTTCGTAAATCAACACCTGCGGCACGGTCAACCCGACTCATCGATCGCGCACGATCCACGGCGCTACTCTCCTACTGCATCTCAACGTCAGAGTTTTTGCGGTCCGGTTAACCGTTTGGCGCACCAGCCCTCAAGCAAGATTCAAATGCACGACCTCCGCGATGTGCACGGCCGGGAGCGGAATAACGGCATACGCGCCCTCCATGGTAAATGCCACGGTTTGGTTCGCGCGCAACAACTCGACCGATTTCACCTGTCGTCCTTCCGGTACCAGGACCCTGGCGACCACATTCGGGACGGGCAGAAAATCTTGACGCATACGGCCGACCGCAGCATCTTTGAAGCCCACGTTGGCGCAAATCCAGAGCACCAAGTTCCCTCCGGGTGCCCGCCGAAGGATCCCGTAAACCCCTCGGGGAGCGGCCAAGCTAAAAGGCATCGGCGCGTCGGCCCGCAGGTAGCGAATCATGGAGGTCAACATCCTCTGGAGTGAGATCACGCGCGTGGCGGCGTATTGGGCTTCCAAACTGCCTGCCACGTATGCCACCCGTCCTCGTCCATATTGATTGATGACGATCGCGGGACCGAGAGTTTTTTGGAAGTCGAGGTTGATGCCTTCCGCCACCACCGTTGCCCCCGGCCGGGGAGTGACGGGTACCAGCTTCGCGTCCGCCATCACGATCTTTCCCTCGTGATATTCCCCGAGCGCCGGATGCGATTGGGTAATCCGATAGAAGGTGTCGGCACGGGGCTCCGGGGCTTCTCCCTTCATGTCCACGCCCAGGATATCCCGCAACGCTCCGCCATCTTGCCGCAAATCGCCTTTCTCGTTATAGAGACCTGAATCGTAGGTCGCCAGCAAACCTCCACCTGCTTTCACCCAATCGGCCAGCAGACGAGCATCCTCGTCCTTCATAGCAGAGGCCCCACAGAGTGCGATGGCTTTCTGCGTTTTCAGCCATTCCGCGCTCATCTCCGTGTTGGGATTGACGTCGAAACCGATGCGCTCGTCGAGCATGGCGAGCGCCAGACCTTCGCTCATCATCATGTTCCAACTGCGGCGATTGGTTCGCCAAAGCTCCAGGGACTCGGCAGTGGGGACAATGGTTACGTAAGGCACCGGGACGCTATCCTTCAAGACGGGTTCAGCGCGGCGCACCAGAGCAAAGACTTCCTTGACGGGGTCCGTACTGCCGTCCCCGATTCCGTACAGCAGCCGGTTGACAGTACAGTACAGGGGCATGTTCCCCCCCGCGAGGTCGGCAAAGCCCTCCATGCGGATCTCGTCTCCATCTTCAAGGTTCAGGCAGTGCGTTGCCCAGGGACGAACGTGAGGCGGTTCCCCGTTCGCCGCCACGTCGTAGCTGCCCATATACGTTTGAGCCAGTTTCCGGGTAGGCCGGGCCATCGATGCCCCCATCATCGCCCGCAGCAGGCGCTGATAAAACTGCTCGCTATACTCCACCATGAATCCGTCCGAGTAGCGGTACTGCGCATGAAACGACCCGGGCCTCCAGGTCCCACCGTTGTGACAAAGGATGAATTTCCCGCTCCCGTGGATGATCTGGCGAAGGTCGATCAGATCCTCCTCCGTAAGCTGGTTGGCCCAATCGTACCAGGCGCCGAGAGCCTTCATATCCGCGTTGTCCGGGAGGTCTTCCAGACCGCGCACGTTGCGCAGGCGATCGAGATCCATGCCGCTGAATTTCTTAAAGCCTACCCGGCAAGACTCACAGAAGCAGACGCTCCGATAGCCGCTGGGCGCGTCGAAGTAAACACCGTCGATGTCGTGCGCGCAGAGCTCGGGGACCAGCTTGCGGATCATTTGCCGATAGGCTTCTCCGGTCCCGCAAGTGAAAATCTCCTCGACGTTGCCGTAACCAGTGCTCCGTTCAGTATCGGGCTTGCCGTCCGCGCCATGGAGCATGTAGGGAGAATATCGAGGGTCGTTGACCAGCGCTCGATCCCAGCCGCCGGCGAGAATGCAATAACA
Source organism: Terriglobia bacterium (assembly GCA_052139985.1). Lineage (GTDB taxonomy): Bacteria > Acidobacteriota > Terriglobia > UBA7540 > UBA7540 > Bog-366. The sequence continues at coordinate 8,953 of JBKQVI010000432.1, read as the reverse complement.
GTAAAGATGGAGGCCCGCCCGGCGGCATTCCCGCGAGACCTCGTCGATCAGGTCCCGATTGCCCAACTCTGGATAGGTCGGGAAGAACTTGCTCGGGTAGAGGGCGCGATAGCCAATGGGCTGAAATCGCAACGTGTCTCCGCCTATTTCGGCAGCGAGCTCAACGATGCGCCGGGCCTCGAAGTCCTTAACCTGCGGAAACACCGGAGGGCAGTATCCTTCAAAATAGACCGATCGCGAATAACGCAGCCAATCGGGGGCTTGATAGTTATCTGGGGGTGGGTCTTGGCCAAGGGGAGCTACGACGGCCGGCGACGCAGTCCCCATCCCGTCGCTCGTGCGCGGCCATCCTGCCAACACACCTAACCCCGCGGCGGTTTCTTGCAGGAATAATCTCCGTCTCATTTTATGAAGCCTCCTTGCTTAGCCCGGACTTCTCACCAGCTTTTAGAAGGGCGGGGCTTTAGCCGCCTGGGTCCAAACGCGGTGAGAAGTTCGGGCTCGAGCGGCTCACAACCTAGACTCCCCGGTTTTGCCGGGGGATATTTACTGTCCAATAAGTTCACGGAGTGCCTGGACGCTCGCGAAGATCGAACCCGATTGGCCTTGCGGTCCCTTGGGTACAGCCAGGCCCTGGCGCCACCGGTCCACGGTTTGCCCGATCGGTGGTATCAAGAATCCGGGGGGAGCAAGCGTACTCGGCCCACAGATGGTTCGAGTCCCCCAGGATTCCCTATTCCGCCTTCCCGCCAGAATACAGGAAATCCTTCACGACTTCCGGTCTGTACTCGCGCAGACGGCGGTCCTTCCAGTCACTTGTCCCTTGATAGAAATTGGGAGCGTTCAAATCGATGGTGGCCACCGCTGCCGTTCCGCGTTGGGGCGCTTCGGCGATCCGTTTTCCGTCATGATCCATGATGTACGTGGGGTAATCGTAGCCGGAGCTGACAAGGAACACCTGGTTCTCGATGGCGCGCGCGGCCCCCAGCGTCTGGTCCCCGCCCCAGATCGGCAGCAGGATGATCTCTGCCCCCCGCTCGGCGAGCTGGCGCGCCGGCTCCGTGAAATACACGTCATAACAGATCATCATGCCGACCGTGCCGAAATCGGTGGTGAAAACGGGGAACTCATTCCCCGGAGTCAGTTGGACCATCTCACCGCGCGGCAGGAACACCTTGCGATACTTGCCCACCAGCTTGCCCTCGCGGTCGATGAGCACGGCCGTGTTGTATGAGGCGCCGCGCTCCCGCTCATAGAGGCCGGCGGCAACGTAGCAGTGCTTGGCCCGGGCGAGTTCTCCCAGTTGGGCGGTCGTGGGGCCCGGCACCGGTTCGGCAACCTGCCCACAGATGAGGCCGCTCGGGTCCACACCCACCACGCTGATGCCCTCCGGCAGCAGAATAAGGTCGGTGTGAGCGGGAGCCAGGCGCTCCGCCGCCTCGACGAACTGCCGCACGCTCTCCGCGGTCGTGCCCGTGTTCGACGGCTTTAGGTTGATCGTCGAGATCGTCACCTTACGCGGTTGGGGCGCAGGGATCTCATCGAAGGAAATGTCGTCCCACCAGACGATGCCCATTGCCGCGTGGGCCAGGAAAAGTTCCAGAACGACGTAGGTTGCCCCGGCCGGCGCCGGGACCTCGAGACTTACCTCGGTCCATAGGCCTTTACGCACGGAAAGGGCGGCATAATCCACTCGGTCGTCATTTCCGATCTGCTTGCCGTCGGGCTTTTGCCAGTAAAGATCCGGAACGATCTGCCAATTCTCGCTGGTCACGCCGACGGCCCGGTAGTGGGCCACAAACCTGTACCACGCGCCTGCCTTGATGCCGGTGAGGGTACGCTGCCATCCGCCGAACACAGCGATGTTCCCGTCTCCGGAGACTCCGAGCGAGCCGGGGCCGCCACAGGAGACAGCCGGATCGACAAAGGTTCGAGGCGCAGTCTCCGTCCCGACGCTCCAGGCACTCCAACCCTCAGGGTTAGGGGCGAAGCCCGACTGGTGAAAATGGACTCCGTTAGCGGACGCGCCGCTTGCCAAAGGCCGGCCGCCTATTCCGGCAGCGGTCGCGACCGTGGTTATACCCAGCGCGCCGTTCCTCAAGAACCGTCTGCGATTCATCATGGAGATGTTTCTCCTGAAATTCATTCCAGGCTTGCCATGGCGTCGATGCCGCGGATTCAGACTTTAACACAATCGGTTCGGCCGGCGCAGATCCAGGGTTTTTGGCTCTGCGTTGTGTCTCGCACTTACCATGAAAATGTCAACACACCTATCCAAATCCTGGCGTGAACGGAGGGGAGAGACAGGAATCGCGCAGGGGCGGCCTGAAAACTGTGCCGCCCCTAACGTCCTAAAGGATTAGAAGTACAGCTTCATCCCGAGCTGGATTTGCCGCGGCGAGTTCAACTGAGAGCTGATCACCCCGAACTCCGGGTTCTGAAACGTCGTGTTGGGGGCGGCATATTGGACGTGGTTGAAAGCGTTGATGGTTTCAGCCCGAAACTGCAAGGAGGCGCCTTCACGGAACCGGCCCAAGGGGAAGTTCTTGTAGATGGCGAGGTTGGCATTCCTGGCGCCCGGGGAGTAAACCTGGGATAGCTGGGGAGCGGTCCCGAGCGTGAACGGAGCGGGTGTTTGAAGCACCGAATTTGCATTGGCGAAGTATTGATTGAGATTCACACCCGGATTCTTCTGCAGCTTCCCAACGAGATCGAGATGCTGGCAGCCATAGGTTGGAATCGGCGTTCCGCAAGAGTTCCAGGTCAGCGGGATCGGCTGGCCGGTGTCGAAGGTCCAGATGCCGGTGGTCTCCCAGCCGCCGAGAAGCACGTCGGTCACGCCCTTCCAGCTTGAGCCCCAGTGCATTTTCTGCCCGAAGGGCAGCTTATAGGTGTAGGCGAGGTTCAGCAAATTCGGGTCGTTGTAGGTGGCAACGCTGCGCTCCACGAACAGATCGTTCGGATCCTGGATCCCCGGCGTGCCGCCGCCCCTCCAGCAGACGTTTTGACCGTTGCAGGGCGTATCGGTGAGCACCTTTGACCAAGTGTAGTTGGCCGTGAGTTCCAAGCCGTTGGAAAGGCGCTTCTCCGCCCGCAACTGCAACGCGTGATAGATCGAATTCGCAAAGGGCGGCTCGATATTGTTCGTGCCGCAAAATTGCGGGAAAGGCAGCGCGAGCTGCGAAGCCTGAACCTGGGGCCCTGACAGGCAACTGTTCGGATTCGTAATCGTCCCATAAAACGGGTTGGAAACGTAGTTGTCAAGTGCGGTCATTTGCGCCGTCGAGAGGCTCTCAACGGAAGGACCCAGGTGGTCGATGTTGGAGTAGCCACCGAACAGCAAATGGGTTCCTTTCTGGCCCACATAGCTGCCCTCCACCACGATGTTCCCGGGAAGTTGACGCTGCACGCTAAAGTTCCAGGAATATTCCGCGGGGTCCGTCGCCCAGCCCGGGTAGGTCACTCCACCGGTGGGTGTTAAGCCAACATTCGTCAACGCCCCCAGCGTATTCCCAGTGGGGAGCGTCACGCCGCTCGGAAAGGGATTGTTGATCGGGCCGAAAGGCGTGGCGCCGTTGTTCTGGTAGGTGGTAATCCAAGGTGTGCTCGGCATATAGCCGTCAGCGCTGCCCGCGGTATCCTGCACGGCCGCTCCATACTGATAATACTCGTAGAAGATCCCGAAGCCGCTCCGCACGACCGTCTTGTCGTTCAGCCGGTAAGCGAGCCCCAAGCGAGGCTGGATGGCTCCGTAGAAGCGATTTGGATACATTCCCCGGCTCGAGGGGGTAGCAAAAACATCCCCCCCCACCAGATTGGGCAGCCCAGCGATCTGCAACGGCGAGGCAAGCGTGGGATCGAAATATTCCAGCCGGTTATGCCGCTCCGTGCCTGGGTATTGCATGTCATAGCGGAGGCCGGCATTCACCGTCAGCTTATTCGTCACTCGCCAGGAGTCCTCCACGTAAAGGCTCCAAGTCTTCGCGGTCCAGGCAGGGGCCTGAATAATGTTCCAGTTGCCGCCGCTGCCGCCCACACTGACGCCGGTAAGGAAGGTGGCCATGACGTCACCGCCATTCACGCTGGCCGAGTTTTGCGATGTTCCCAAAGTGTTAAAAGTAAAGGCCCCCACAGGGTCGTTGACGTCCAAAGTATTCTGCTGCGCAATGCGGATCTCTCCGCCGAACTTGATATCGTGGTGGCCTCGAATCCAATCCAGGCTGGCCACGATATCGTGGGATTGACGCCGGTCATAGAACAAGGAGTTCGCCGAGCCGATGCTACTGCCATTGTAGGCCGAAAGCGAATTGTATGCACCGTTGAGGTCAATCGTGGGAGTCGCCACCCCCTGGATCTGAGCCAACTGATAGAGGGAGGCCGGAAACCCAACGTCCGATACCAGATTGTAGTTGGGATATTTGCCGGAAAACCCTGAATCGACGAATCCGCCGCGCGCAAAACCGTAGGTTACGGTGAACACTTTGTTCGAGCCAAAATTGTGAGTTAGGGTCGCTTGGCCATTCCAGGACCAGCTACGGCCGGGGAACCCACTACAGGGGTCCCAGGGGTTGTTCCAGCACGGAGCGGTATCCGACAGTCCCCAGGAGTGGGCAAAGCGCCCGGTAAGCTGGGTGCTCTGGTTAAAGCGATGATCGACTTTGGCATCCACGGCATTGTTAGCGGTAGGATTCGCCCCGCCGCCCGCCCAGTTGTTATACGGATTATAGCCGGGTGACGCCGGATTGGCGGTGGGCATTGGAAAATAGGACATGATCTTCTGGGACATCGGGTTAATCAGATTGCCCGCGACAGCCGGGAGCTGGTAGGGCGTACCGGCAAGCGCCGGGCTGCCCGGGCTCATATAGGTCGTCAGATTATTGTACGGGATCAAGGCGCTGCGGGCCGCCCCCCCAATCGACGAATCGTAGACGCCGCTATACGGATCCCAGAGCTGTCCGGCGGCAGCCGAGCACAGGCCCGCCGAATTGAACGTGCCCCCGTTGTATCCGCAGATCTCGCCGAAATTCCCGGTCCGCTCCGCCGCACTGGGAACACCCGCGTTATACGCGCTCAACGTGGATTCCCGCGTGCCTTCGTAGTCGCCGAAGAAAAACGTTTTGTCCTTCTTGATGGGTCCGCCGAACGTGCCGCCGAAATCGTTCCAGTGCAATGCGGGAAGGGCTACGCCGCCCGCATTGCTGAAGGTGTTGTTGGCGTCGAGTTTGTTGTTGCGGAGAAATTCATAAGCGCTCCCGTGGAACTGGTTGGTGCCCGAGCGCATCACCATCTTCACAATCGTGGACCCAGTGAAGCCTGTGTCGGCGCTGAAATTGTTTTCCTCGACCTTGAACTCCTGGATGGCGTCGATGGAGGGAACATACACAATTCCCCGTTCCTCAAAGTCCGGACCGGTCTGTGTGACGCCATCGAGCGTAACATCCGTAATTTGATACCGCCCGCCGTTGGGATCGAAATTCATTCCGTTGTCGCTGCCAGCGCTGGACCCCGGGGCCGGAGCGATTCCGGGCGCGAGCGCTATCAACTGTGTTGCATCGCGTCCCACCAGCGGCAGCTCCCGTATTTCATTGCCCGTGACCGTTTGGCCCAAGTGCGCAGTCGATGTTTCAAGAAGCGGCGCCGCGGCGCTCACTTCTACCGTCTGTATCGAGGAGCCCAGTTGTAGGACGGGGTTCACGGTGGCGGCTTGGTTGACGACTAGACCAATACCTTGCTGCACGTAGGTATTAAAGCCTTTGGCCTCGACCCTTAGCGTGTAGTTGGCAGGGGCCAGGTTCGGCACAACGTACTCTCCCGATCCGTTCGCGATCCCGATGTACACGAACCCGTTGCTCGTGTTCGTCAGCGTGATTTTTGCCCCGGGAATCACGGCCCCCGACGGGTCGGTCACTGTGCCCGCCACCTTGGCCGTTGGTAGCTGCGCCTGGAGAGGCAACGCCGCGAGAAACAACACGCAGCCCAGCAACAGCATTTCTACACCTCTCCTCACGTTCGAGAGACGGCCAAACGGGAATAATCTCGGTGTGCGCCCTTCCCGCAATACACGTGACGAAAATTTCCTTCTTGAAGTTGGTGAAGACTGTGGAATGATTTGTTTCCCGATCCTGGCTGGCCAGCTAACCCATCCTAGTCGCATGACGACCTCCTCTAGTGTAGTACGCCTGAGACCGTGCAACTTGTAGCGCCTCTCTTTAGGGCGGCATGCCGATCCCGGCGCTACATCGCTTGTGCCCGGCCTCTGTTTTGCGATATCGGCGGCGCACTACACCAACATGCAACGAATCCGACACTTGGTAATCTCAAAGCAGGCGAAACGCGAGCGGTATATTGGAAGCCCTCGCAACGTATACACCAATGGCAATAGCTCGTCAAGGAGTTATTGATTCCAAAGTCGCTATCGAAAATGTCCAACTTTTGCGAATATTCTGAGAAATTTTCCCCGGGGTTGTAATCCTGTGACGGCTGGCCCGGGATGGCTCTCAGGCGCAGAGGAGACAGATTCTTATTAACAGCGGGTGTTCTAGCCACGTTGGATCGCAAGCATTTGCAAGATGCAGATGACAATGCCGGCCATTACTATTCCGAAGGGGTCGTTGCCGAAGGCAGCACCTCGACGGTGATGCTGGAGGGCAGCTTTGTCGAGCGGTAGACCCTCTCGGTAGCTTTCTGAAAATCCGAAGGCTGCGCTTCATCGATTTTCATGAATTTCTGCGGGTTGCGGTCCACCAGGGGGAACCACGAGCTTTGGACTTGCACCATGATGCGATGGCCGCGGCGAAAGGTTTGGAAGACATCGAGAAGCTGGAATTCCACCTTGTCCGGCTTGCCGGGCTCAAAGGGCACGGGGTGCTCGAAGCTCTTGCGGAACTTACCGCGGAAGGGCTCGCCTCGCACAAGCTGTTCGTAACCGCCCATCTTTACCCCGGTGGGATTCGGATCGGGATCGGGGTAATCTCCCGGGTAAACGTCAATGAGTTTGACGATCCAATCGGAATCGGTGCTGCTGGTGGAGACGTAAAGGGATGCCTTCAGCGGTCCGGCAAGGGTCACATCCTGGGTGAGCGGCTCCGTTTGATACACCAGCACATCGGTGCGCCGTTCCGCAAAGCGCTGGTCGCCGGTCATATAACCGGTGGGCATGGAGGTGGTGATCTCCGTGACGTGCGGTACCGGCTTGGCGGGGTCGCTGACGTACTCATCGAATACTTCACCCGAAGCGGAAGGGGGCGTGGAGCTGAGCCGGCTTCCACTCTCGAAGTAAAATGTCTTGGGCGTGGCATTCGGCGGCGGCCAACGATCGAACGTGTGCCACGCATTGCGCCCGGTCTCGAAGACGTAGGCCGCAGAGTGTTCCGTGTCCCCCTCGTCTTTCAGGAAGCGCTGGAAAAAGGGGAACTCTATGTGCTCGTGAAAGTATTCGCCGGTTTTCTGAAGGAAGTGAACGTCGCCAACGGCCTCGCCGGCGTCGCGACCCCACTGGCCGTGGGACCAGGGGCCCGCGACGAGAATGTTGACCGCGCCGGGATTTTGTTCTCTCACGGCTTGCGCGGTGTGGAAAGCGCCGTAAGCATCTTCGGCATCAAACCAGCCGCCCACGGTCATGACGGCGGCCCGAACGTTTGTCAAGTAAGGCAGCGGGTCGCGCGCCTTCCAGTAGTCGGAATAGGTGTCATGTGAAATCAATTCCTGCCAGTAGTCTATCTTTCCCTTGAAAAATTCCTTTTCCGCGTTGCCGAGCGGCCCCATGCGCAGGAAAAAGTCGTAGCCATCCGGGGTGCCATAATCAAAACCGGGGCCGGGCACCTCGTTTTCACCTGTTCTAGGACGCCCGAAAGAGGACAGGAACCCAAAGGCGTGCGCCAGAAATAACGCGCCGTTGTGCCGCCAATCATCACCGAGGAACCATTCGGTGACCGGCGCCTGCGGCGAGGCGGCCTTCAAGGCGGGATGCCCGCTCAAAATCGTCATGGTGGCGTAGAAGCCGTCATAAGAAACGCCCCAAACTCCCACACGACCGTTGTTGTTGGGAACGGTTTTCAAGAGGAAATCGATGGTGTCATAGGCGTCGGTGGCTTCGTCGAACTGGCGGGGAGACGTCTTGTTGGGAATGTAGGGCCGGACGTGTACGAATTGCCCCTCCGACTTGCCAATGCCACGCACGTCGCAATAGGCAAAAATGTAACCGGCACGGGCAAAGAACTCCGAGGGGCCAAGCGTGGAGCGATAGTTGTCCTCGCCATAAGGGGCCACCGTATACGGCGTGCGCGTCATCCAGATTGGGTACCGCTTGGACGCGTCTTTCGGCGCGTAGACAGAGATAAACAGGCGCACGCCATCGCGCATGGGGGCCAGGTATTCGGATTTGGAGTAATTTGCCCGGATATAATCGCGCTGCTCCGCGGCCCTTTGCGCCTCATCACCGTGTCCTCTGTCTTGAGCCGCCAGGCGAACAGCCGGCAGCATGGCAAACAGTATTCCTAAGATGGTTAATACCCTGCGGACACGAATCATGACAAACCCTCCATTTCCTGGTGATTGAGCTTGCGCCTTCCCCATGGCTTGCCCAAATTACGATGGCTCTGATCGGCGGCGGTAGGCCGATGACGCCTGCGGACGTTCGGCTTGCGGCAGAGCCGCGTACTGCGCCAAGGCTTCTTCTGCGCCAAGGTCCCCAGGGATAGGCCTGGCCATCCCGTGAAGCATAATCCAGGGTGGAAGGCCGCCGCAACGGGCGGTGGCGGTTCCCACAGTGATTGCGAAGGCATCCCGCGTTGAGTGCAGCGCTAAGCTCCTATTTGCCCATCTGGCTGATTCGCGCCATGAGGTTAAGGCAACGCCCACGGGTTGCCTTTTCGAGTCTCAGGGTAGTGCGGGAAAGGCCACGTCCGCGCCACCCACTTGTTGAATGAACCAAGCCATCAACCGGCAATCACCT
>JBKQVI010000431.1:0-8708 GCA_052139985.1 Terriglobia bacterium | reverse complement strand
GCCTACTCTGTCAAGCCTTTCCACCACCGAAAACCCATTTTCGGCTCCCGCCGAGTTCCGTGAATCGCTGAGCTTGTTCCCAATCAGCCGACTGCCCCCAGCCGAGGCGTACCTTACGGAATCGCTGCGAGGGGCCTCGAACTCATAGACAAAACCGCGGCTCGCGTGTAGGATACTTTCAAGTTTCTTAGGCGCACCAACACAAGCAGCCACGGAGATCTTCACTCATGTCGATTCTGGCGTTGGCATTTGCAGCCTCCAGCGGGCATAGCTCTCCCCTCTTCCCGTTGGCTTTGATCGTGGTCGGGGTGATTCTGTTCTTCGTGGGCTTCTCCAAGTACCGTGAATACCGCCTTCTGGCGGATACCCCCCAGATCCCCATCCGCAGCGTGTCCATGGGACTATCCCACGTTGCCGGGACCACCACCGGCGGCCAGCCGCTTATCAGTCCGCTAACGCAAGTGCCTTGCTACTACTACGAAGTGAAAGTGGAAAAGAAGGTCAAGAAAGACGACCGCGAATCGTGGGAAGAAACTCACCGCGAAAGGGCGGAAGTTCCCTTCTACCTGCAAGACGAAACGGGATTTGTTCTGGTGAATCCGGAAAGGGCCGAATACAACCTGCCACAGTCCTTCTCTGGTGAGCTCCGGCCGCCTGCTTTGCTGTCTTTCGGCCACGCGCCCCGGAAGGTTGACGAATCGCTCGGCGTCGCGCCTCCCACCGACGATCATCTACGAGCCTATCTAAACGGCCAGTTCAGCCAGGCGCGGACGGCGCTTCAGGGTTCCAACATTCCGGGCGCGACGGTGATGGACAAGGGCCTTGCGATTGCGCAGAAAATGCAAATGCTCGGGGTCTCGATCGGTTCCGGTGGCATCAGTATGGATTTTGGCAACCACCCCTACCGCTTCACAGAGTATTGCCTGGTGGCCGGCCGTCCCACCCATGTGCTGGGCACTTGTACGGAGAACCCCAACCCCGCCGACGAGAACGACCGCAACCTCATCAAGAAGGGCGAAAACGAAAGGACTTATCTGATCTCGACAAAGTCCGAGGAAAAACTCGAGGGGAGCCTGCGTCTGCAGGCCTTTTTGATGATCTTCATTGGCGCCGCGCTGATTCTGGGCGGGGCTGCAATGGGTCTCCACTCGGCCCATATGCTTTAGGGGGGCGTCTGGGACAATGACCGTTAAGTGGCACGCCGATCGCGCGAAGTAGCCTTCATTGTTTCTTCTTCCGCGTCTGGAGATCGGCGCGCGCTGATGCCACCTACCTTCGCGTCACGTAGTTCCATCGCCGGAGGAACGATTGGGAGGCTCGACCTGCGTTGCGCTTCGTTTTGTCCGAGGCTGAATATGACAATGATGAGATCTTCGGCCACGGAGCTATGTGTCATCGATTTCCAGCATCGCCGGCCGTAACCGAAAGCCGCGTGTGCGAATTCCGTCATAGACGAGTCCCGCCAAGAACCAAGTTCCGCCGACGAGTTTCGCCGGCCGCTCGAGTCCCAGCCAGAAGGCGAAACAGAACAAGAAGCCCAATGCTGGTACTACACCATCGGCGAGGAGTCGTCTTTTGCGGCCGCCTTTCGACAGAACGAAGAATTGCTGAATGGTCGCCAAATTGACACCCATAAACCCGAGAAACGCGCCAAAGTTGAGGAGTTCGGCAGTGACCTGATAACTCAACAAAAACGAGCACGACGGCCATCGCCAGAAAAAGCGGTTGCCCGCCCACGCGCGCAGGTTGAAAGTTTGCGGGTTATAAAACGGACGCCATGAGAGTATCCCAGCCCATCTCTCGTGCTGGAAAAAATATTGAAGCGCCAACACAATGAAGGCCAAAAACACCAAAGCTATAAACGCAAGCGTCACTTGATTCGCGCGCGCCACAGAGCGGATTCCGCGCAAGTTGAGGAAGGTGATGGTGCCCGCGATGAGCGCGGCAAGAATGGAATAGGGGACCTGGGGAACCAACCTCTGGGCTGACAAGGCGCCAAAAATCACACACAGCGTGGGCATCACAAGGGTGGTTCGGATTCGTGCAGGCCGATCGTGTGCGCGAAGGGGCACACCAGATACTTGGAGAGGTTGTGCTTCGCAAAATACGCTCGGGCTGGGGCATCGATCTCTCGCCCGATCTTTCCCGGCAACAGTTGCTTCTTAGTCAGGCAGAAAGCTTCCTTGAGAAATCGAGGATATTCTTTGTGCCCGTTGGTGTAATTGCCGGAAACCGGCAACGTATCGCCCACGATCCCGGCGACGCACTTTGTATTGCACTCGGCTTGTGTTTTTAACCATTCTTTAACCGGCCGAGGTAGGCAATCGGGGTATAATGTCCGACATCTACTGACCTTCCGTGGGGAGTAATCTATGAACTACCTTCCGATGAGCACGCTCGGGGCACAGGAAATCTCTTCCAAAGTCATCCAATTCGGCATTTTCCTGCCGGGAATTGATTCCGGCCAGGGATACGCGGTTTCGGTGAAAATTATTCACGAAAGCGACCAATATCTTCAGGCTGCGCAGCCGGCGCTGGTGGCGCAGACTCATTCCGTCGATCCCACCTATGGCGACTATTGGACGGGCCAGATTAATCTCAACACCGCGGCACCGCCGGCGGGAACCTCTTCGTTCGGGCAACCTGGACGCTACGCCTATCGTTACGTCATCCACAGTCCCACGCGCGGCGACATCGATTTCATAATCGATCCGTTTTCGCGTGAGGTCGGTGTCGGACGACTTTCGGCGATTACCGTAGGCGCCACGCCTTACACGTTTTCGGCCAATGAAACCAAATGGAAAACGCCTGCGCTGAAGAACTCCATTATCTACGAGTTGATGATTATGGAGTTTCGCGACGACCTGGGCCGCACGAACCGGCAGATTCCTTACTTGGCGGATTTAGGGATCAACTGCATCGAAGTGATGCCGGTGTCAAACGTATTAAGCACGATTGATTGGGGATACGACCCGATCGGATATTTCGGAGTGGCGGAGCGTTTCGGAAAAACGTCGGATTTCCAGCAATTCGTGGATGTTTGCCATCAGAATGGAATCGCGGTCGTGGTGGATTCCGTGTATGGGCACATCGGTGACGACTTCGCCTACAACCAACTTTATAACGCGCTTCAGGGCGATCTTCCCAACCCGTTCTGTAACGGCGCCGGAGCGTTCGGCACCTTGACGGATTTCACCAAGAAACTCACGCAGGATTACTTCTACTCGGTCAATCAGTATTGGCTCGACACGTTCCATGTAGACGGTTTCCGCTATGATGACGTTCCCGAGTACTGGGACGGCCCCACCGGAAGCGCCTACGCGAACCTGGTCTATTCCACCTATCAATATGTCAAATCGAAGGCCGGGTCGACGGATCAATATCAGCGATTTTTCGATTCGGCCGGCAACATCAACCTGATTCAGATTGCCGAAGATCTTCCGAGTCCGACGCAGATCCTCTACCAAAGCTATTCCACCGCCACGTGGCAGGACGGCACGCTGGGGTCCGCCGTCAGTTGCGCTTCCGGCAGTCCCGGCGCCGTTGAACAACTGGGATTGCAACTCGGCCTGAGCGGTTATCCGGAATCGGTCACGATGAATGGCGATACGCTGGCCAAGACCGCTCTTCAGTACATTGAGAATCATGATCATCAGCGCTTCGTCTGCAACTTTGGCATCATCCCGATCGACACCAATTCGCAGGATGTGCTGCTGCAAGAGGGAGACCGCGACGCCAACTGGCCGAAGGTCCAACCGTACCTGATTGCGCTGTTGACGGCGAAGGGAACTCCGCTGCTGTCAGAGGGACAGGAATTTGGTGAGAATTATTGGATACCAAGCTGGGGTGAGGGACGCGTGATGATCTACCGGCCCGTGCGCTGGAACTACTTTTACGACAATGACGGCCAGCCGATCATCCGGCTGGTTCGAAAATTGACAAAAATCCGCTTGGGCGGCGTGCAATTCAGCGACGGCCAGCACTACTTTTACAACGACTACAACAACTTTAATTCCAAGGGACTTCTGGCGTTTTCACGGCAAAGCGGAACCGTCTTCAGTCTGGTTGTGGTCAATTTCACCGATCAGCAGCAGACCACGAGCTTCGCATTTCCCGCGAGCGGTAACTACATCGAACAGATCGAGGGCACGCAAAATCTGGCCGGTGTTATTGCCGGCGCGGCGCAGACGATCAGCATTCCCAGCAACTACGGTTGTGTCTGGACGATCACGTAACAAAATCGAACCGGTCTGATGAGTGAGGAAACGGAACCGCTAGCTAAGCGTTGCTTTGGACGGCTCCTTTACACCCGCTCACGCGCAAGGTCCAAGGCAAGACGGTGGCGGAGACGCTGTCTAGTCCGGCAGCTTTGCGCAAGGCGCAACACGAGGTGGCCGAGTTTCGGAAGCTTCAGCAATTGAGCGCGCAACGGGTGGAGGTCAATGGCGCCATCTGGCAACAGCGGCCCGTGGAGGAGGGAGGGACGCTCTCGCGGCGGAAAAAAACCAGCAGATGCGATCCATCATGAAATCGCGCCGGAAGTAGATCGCCTGCTGCAGGTGATCTTCCGCGATCAGCGTCGGACCGGACGGCGCGACGGGGAGGCGGTGGAAGTGGCGGTACGCGCGGCCTGTCATCGGACCGGAGCCGTCGCGCTGACCGAATTCTTGCGTTTCCCTGCCCCCGCCGCCGATATCGCGCGGCGCGAGCCAGGGGAAATCCCGAGAGCCCTGCCGTTGGACCTTCCCGTCGCCGCGGGAGAGCCGATTCCCATCCTCTACGTGCAGATGGATGGGACGGGAGTGCCGGTGGTGAAGAAAGAGACGCGGGGCCGGCTGGGCAAAGTCGCGGGCCAACCGGCGCAGACGCGGGAAGTCACGTTGGCGTGCGTCTTTCTCCCAAATAGAGTGGGATGCGGAGGGCTACCCCATCCGCGCTCCCGATTCCACTACCTATCGGCGCGGTGGAAACCACCGCGGAGTTCGGCCCACTCCTTTAGCGGGAAGCCGGGAAACGGGGCTGGGGCCGTGCCCAAAAGCAGGTGGTGATGGGCGACGGGGCGGAAGCATTGGGAATCTCGCCGCCCTGCACTTTCCCGGTGCGCTGGAGATTGTCGACCTTTACCACGCGCGTCAGCATCTGTGGGACTTGGCGCGTCGGCTGTTCCCCAACGACGAAGGCAATCAAAAAGCCCGGATGAAACTCACCACCAGCGCCTGTTGGATAAGGGAAAAATCCCAAAGCTCGTGGGCGTGCTTCGCGCCATCCCCTCTCGCAACTCGGAACTGGCGGAGAAAATCCGTACCGAGGCCGACTACTTCGAGAGGAACGCGGAGCGCATGCGCTACTCCCAGTTCCGCCGCCAGCACCTCTTCGTGGGCTCGGGGGTCATCGAAGCCGGATGCAAAACCGCGGTCGCTTCCCGTCTTAAGCGCTCGGGAAGGTTCTGGACCGTCCGAGGAGCCCATGCCATCCTGGTGCTGCGTTGCTCTTATCTCAATGGCCGCTTTGAGGATTACGGGGAGGACCGCCGCCTGGCTATCGCCGCTTAACCCTAACTTCTATGTCGCACACCCTTGGTCGGTACTGGTTCAGTTTGATGTTGTAGCGGTGAGTTTACCTCGCCAAATGGCGGCGTAAAGCCGCCTCTACACCAAATTGACCCCCTGCCCACCCCCCCAGGTAACTCTTTTGAGCTTTGCGGCGTCAAACCATTGACGTGGCAGGGAGGCCTGGCCTTTGCCTGTAGGTGGAATTTGGAGATCAAAAATCTGATGGCTCAGCGAAAACCCTGCCTCCCCACCGCAGCGCTGCTCGTCCTCCTGACCTGGATGATGGGAGCGTCACATCAACTCCTGGCGCAACAGACGGGCCAGGCATCCCCTCCTCCAACGCCGACCCCACCACCTTCTTTGCAAACGCCACCCGCTGCCCCGCAGACTCCGCCGGCGAGTCCGCAAACTCCCACCAAACCGGCAACTAACTCCGGCGCCGCCCCAGGCCAGTCCGCTCCCGATCCCAATGTTCCGCAAAATGATCGAATCCTCTGGACGCTGCCCAATTACCTGACCGTGGAAAACGCCTCTTCCATGCCTCCGCTCACGGTCGGGAAAAAATTCAAATTGGCGGCCGAGGAAACTTTTGACCCCGTGGAATTCGGGTTCGTCGGCCTTGCCGCGGCAGTCAACCAGGCCACCGGCGCAGACCCCACTTATGGGCCCGGGCTGCAAGGCTATGGCAAACGCTACGCCCTGGAGTTTGGGGACAACACCGTCGAAAACGCTATGGTGGAGGCCTTATTCCCTTCCGTGTTGCGACAGGATCCCCGCTATTACCAATTGGGGAAAGGGAGCTTTCTCCACCGGGCAGGGTACGCTGCCACGCGGTCCGTAGTTACACGGTCGGACTCGGGAAAAGCCCAGTTCAACTACTCTGAAATCCTCGGTGCGGCCGCGGCCGCAGGCCTCTCCAATTGCTACCATCCCACACCTCGGACGTTTGGAAGCGCTATCAATATTTGGTATACAGAAATTGGCTGGGATGTCGTCAGCTTTGAGATGAAAGAATTCTGGCCAGATGTTCACCGCTACCTAAAGCACGGCAACCACTAGCAGCAAATCCTTCGAACCATCAAACCGGAACCCTAAAACGGCAGCAAAGACATCCGTCACAGCCTACTGCCTGCCGGTCCCCAGAATGCGGCGAATTTCAGCGCCGTATTTCTCCGCGATGCGCAACCCGATGCCGGGGACAGCAAGCATCTCGC
Source organism: Terriglobia bacterium (assembly GCA_052139985.1). GTDB lineage: Bacteria > Acidobacteriota > Terriglobia > UBA7540 > UBA7540 > Bog-366. The sequence continues at coordinate 1,942 of JBKQVI010000431.1, read as the reverse complement.
TGGTGGTGGCGGGCCGCAGTTCCACCAGCCCGTTCAAAGCGCGGTCGGTAAGGATTCGGAAGGCGGGGACGCCAAGGCGGCGGGCTTCCCCCAGCCGCCAGGCGCGCAACGCCACTTCCACAGCATCATCGGGTGGAGCGCCGGGTGGGCGCTGGGGTTTCTTTCCCGAACCCGCCGATTGGGCCGCACCCGCGGTTGACGCGCCCGCTTGCCCGTGGCGAGCGGCCGGGACGGCGCCACCCGTCCCCACCTTTCTCTTCCGCGGGCGGGGGGCCGAAGGCGGCTCGCGGTCTTTCATGACCAATTCCAGAGCCGTTCGCTCATCCACCGCCATGCCGGCGCGCGTCAACTTGACGGTGCGATAAGGAATCTGCCGCCCGTCTTTCTCGAACACCGCATCATCGAGGCAGGCAATTCCCGCCCGCGCCATCCCTCCCAGCAGATCCTCGAAATCGTCGCGGCTCATTTCGCGATGGGGAAACAGCTCGGAGTATAGCTTGCCCGTTGACCGGTGGCCGCCCGCGGAAAGCTCCTCCACCACGCGCAGCAGCGCCGCACGCTCCGCCTTGGTGGCGGTGCGGAAGCGTTGCGCGGTGCACTGGGCGGGGGCGCAATAATCGCAAATCCCGCAGGGCTTCTGGCCGTCGGCGACATCCCCAAAGTGGCGCACCACGCTGGCCATGCGGCACTGGTTGCTTTCCGCGTAGCGAATCATGCGCTCGATCTGCTCGCGTTTGTGCTCGCCCTGGGCAAGGTAGGGCTCCAGCCAGTCGCCGTGCCCGCGGCTGACGTTTTCGGCATAGTCCACCACCGCCCCGCCGTGCGTCCACAACTTCTCCAGGGCCCGGTCAAACACCTCGGGGTCCATCATCAGCCGCTGCTGGAGTTCGCGCTTCTCCCGGGGCTCCACCTCCAGCAGGGCGTAAATACTTTGCAAAATGGAGGCGTCGGGGTAATCCCGCTCGAAAAAAAAATCGTGCGTGTAGCGGTCCGCGTAGGAGTGCATCAGTAGCGCGCGGCTGGGCTTGCCATCGCGCCCTGCCCGCCCGATTTCCTGGTAATAACCCTCAATGCTCCCCGGCAAAGCGGTGTGGATGACCGTGCGGATGTCAGGCTTGTCAATGCCCATGCCGAAGGCAATCGTCGCCACAATAATATCCAGCTTGCTTTGCAGAAACTCCTCCTGCACCTGCTTGCGGCGCTCCGCGTCCAGTCCGGCGTGATAGGCGGCCGCCGTGTGATAGGCGGAAAGCTCATTGGCCACGGCTTCCGCCTGCTTGCGGGTGGGCGTGTAGACAATCGCCGGGCGGCGCTGCGGGTCGGCCAGCAGCTCGCGGGTGAGCGGGGAACGCTGCGAAGGCGCCACCTCCACGACTTCAATGGCGATGTTGGCGCGGCGGAAACCATGAATGAAGCGCGCCGGCTGGACGAGCGCCAACTGCTCCACGATGTCATCCTGCACGGGCGGCGTGGCGGTGGCCGTCAGGGCAATAACCGGGGCCGGACGCAGGCTGGGCACGTACTGGCCCAGGCGGCGGTAATCCGGCCGGAAATCGTGCCCCCATTGTGAAATGCAGTGCGCCTCATCCACCACGATCAGCGAAACCGGCCGCTTGGCCAGCATCTCCGGAAAGCCCGTCACCCGCAGGCGCTCCGGCGCAATGAACAGAAATTGCAGCCGGCCGGCCAGATAGTCGCGGCAAACTTCCCGCGAGTCCACCCGTCGGCGCCCGGAATGAATGCACTCGACGGCAAATCCGCGACCCTTGAGCTTGGCCACTTGGTCTTCCATCAGAGCAATAAGGGGACTGATCACCACCGTCGTGCCCCCTCGCGCGATTGCAGGTAATTGATAACAAAGCGATTTGCCCGATCCGGTGGGCATGACCAGCAACACGTCGCGCCCTTCGATCACCGCCTGGCAAACCGCTTCCTGGTTGGG
>JBKQVI010000430.1:0-3853 GCA_052139985.1 Terriglobia bacterium | reverse complement strand
GATCGCCGCAAGGCCATGCTGGAGGATATCGCTATCCTCACCGGCGGCAAAGCGATCACGGAAGACTTGGGCATCAAGCTTGAGAACGTGAAGCTTGAGGACCTGGGCCGCGCCAAGAAGATCACGGTGGATAAAGACAACACCACGATCGTCGAAGGCGGGGGCAAGTCGGCTGAAATCGAAGGGCGCGTGAAGCAGATTCGCACCCAGATCGATGAGACCACTTCCGACTACGACCGGGAGAAACTGCAAGAGCGGCTGGCGAAGTTGGTGGGCGGCGTCGCCCAGATCAAAGTGGGCGCGGCAACCGAGACCGAGATGAAGGAAAAGAAAGCTCGCGTCGAAGATGCCATGCACGCCACCAAAGCGGCCGTCGAGGAAGGTATCGTGCCCGGCGGCGGTGTAGCGCTGGTGCGCGCCATCCCTGCGCTCGAGAAACTCAAGGCCACAGGCGATGAGCAGATTGGTATCGACATCGTCAAGCGGGCGCTCGAAGAGCCTCTGCGCCTGATCGCCGCCAACGCCGGCCATGAAGGCGCCGTGGTGGTCGAGAAGGTCCGCAACAACAGCAACTCGCACTTTGGTTTCGACGCGCAGTCGGAAACCTATGGCGACTTGGTCGAAGCCGGCGTCATCGACCCGACCAAGGTTACCCGCACCGCGCTGCAAAACGCGGCTTCCATTGCTTCTCTCATGCTCACTACGGAAGCGCTGGTCAGCGAGTTACCGGACAAAGACGAAAAGTCTGCCGGCCCCGGTGGACCTCCGGGAGGCGGCATGGGCGGGGGAATGTACTAAGAACAGTGGCTAGCGACTAGTGGTTAGTAGCTAGCGACAGCCAGTAGCTGGCAGCCGACAGCCGGAGCGGCGGGTTTATCCCGCCAACCGGAAAGTAAGCAAAAGGCAGTCACCACTAGGCAGCAACATCTTGAATTTTGAATCTGCGATTTGAGATCGATTGGGGCGGGGAGATGGCTTCCCCGCCCTTTTTGTTTGTGGCTTGTTTCGCCGCGGCGGCGAGGCTGTAGCGCAGAGGTGGGAGCCGTTCACCCTCCTCTGCGGCTCTTCGTCTGTCCATGCAATTTCATGTTTGGATGTTAATATCATGGTTGATGTTCCCATGTTAAGAACTCTTGGCTGTGCACAAGAACGAAACGGGAGACCGTTGCGCCGGAAATGCACAAGCTCCACGGTTGTGCCCGGCGCCCCCGGCCGTATTAACCAACCTCCTCTGTGCCACCGAAAGTCTGAGAATCTGTGAAAAAATCCCGCGAAGAGCAAAGGCATCTCGCGCAGAGCCGCAAAGGCGCAGAGGCCGAAAAGAAAGTATTCGGAGACCTTTCGCGGAGCAGGCCGCGGAGCCGAGTCCATTCGAATTTGGTTTGCTAACTTGGACAGCGGCGGGTTTATCCCGCCACTTGCGAAGGTCGAATACGGGGGCAATGCAAGAGAGGTACACGGAAGGCGCTCCCGCCTCATCGGCAGTCCGCCAGCCGACAAATTGAGGAGTTCCGGACTCCTCCAGTCAGGACTTTCGCACCGGACGGCGACTGAGAAGACCCAGCCGGTCCATGACGAAGCCATCGGCTGGGTCTTCCGGGCTTTGCACAGGCCTCGCCTGAGTCATCCCTAAGATGCCCTGTTGCAGCCGGCTGGAGCGCTTTGCATTTGCAGGGCAAGGCTTTTTGCCAGCCATGTGATTAGCCTCCGGGTGGCCCGTCGGGCTTGACCGTCGGAGATGGCGCACAGACCACCAGCCTGCTTGCAAGATGGCATTAGGCGGCGCGTGGCGTCGACGAGGCGCGTACCAGTAAAAGCTACTCTCTCTCGTTAAACGCTCTCTCAAGCTCGCGGATGTCAGACATCACGGCATCGAAATCGGGTTCCCCGCCAAAATACATTTCGCGCATTTTCTCGTAGTCCCTGCGGAGGGCCGCTTCGAGCTGAGCGCCGGGTGCAAGGCGGAGACTTCCCTTCGTAGCGAGTTCATATCGCGCGCCGCCCTCGCGGAAGAAGTGTTGCTTATGCTCTACGACTTGCCCCAGTAGACAGAGATCTTCCAGCGCGCGAAGGCCTCGGGGATGTTTTGCAATGAGAACAACATCATGATAGTGGCGGAATACCCGTTCCGTAACGGGCTTCCCCGCTTCGGCACGATAGTACTCGCGATGCAGGATGGTGGCCTTTTCCCAGAATGTCCGCTCGGGTCCGATGGCGTTTACCTTGACGCTACGCACTTGGAATTGCTCAGGGAACGCTTCCGCCGCGTAGGGCGTCAGGCTTGCTTCTTCACATGGAATTTGGTCGCCACGGCACCCGAGTTCAAGGCGCACCGCCCGCCGGATATAACCACGGGCAAGCGCGCTGGGAACGCCTGCCGGATACTTGAGCTCAACGGTGTCGCCATCCGGAGCGTTGGGATCGATTTCGAGGCTCCACCCGTGGCCGCCAATGATTGAGCGAATCCGCTCATCGAGTCTCGGCATGAATTCGCCGGTAATCACGTTGCGGCACGAGCTCTTCAATCTTTCAATCGTTCTCTCGCGCAGCTTCGTGCCTTGCTGGTTAGCGGGGTCGTTCTGGTCGTTGAAGCCGAGTTGATGGCGATTGATGACGAGATCGATGTCTTCGGAAAACCGCTGGATAATGCCAAACGCTTTCGATAGCGATGTGCCGCCCTTGAAGATGAGGCGGGGAAAATCGCGAAGCTGGAAGACCTGATGCAACGTCCAACAGACCCAGAAATCCTTCTCGACGATCTCCGGTGATATGCCCTTGGTGACGGCGGTCTGGTTGAATAGCGCTTCTCGATCTTCCGGCGTCGCCTTGGCCCAGGTGTCCATCTACGTCCCTTTCAATTGCCGTATGATCTCATGGCTCCAGCCCGGAGCATATTTGATTAATTTCGCGAGTTGTGCTCGGTCGCGAGCGCTCAAGGCACGTGACAACTGACGAACTACAAAGTCCTTACTTGCGTTAGGCCCGACAGCGCGTATCGCCTGTATGGCCAATCCTGCTGGGGTTCCTGCTCCAGGGAACTTCGAGGGGCTCGCGGGTTTCAGTCGAATGATTTGAGCACCTATCTTGACACGGTGAGAGGGGCCGTCGGTGAGATACACGAGTTGGGCCGGAACTTGGTCTGTCAGGCCAAGCAAGTTGGCCGCACGCGCGCCCGATACTTGCATTCGGCTTCCAGTCTTTGCCGCGAGGACCGCGGCAACTTCATCAGGGTTAGGGGCAAGAACTCCAAGTTTCTTGTGAACCCGTGGATAATCGTATACCCCTTGCGTCAATCGGCGGATGGTCTTGTCGCTCGCGAAGCGCGACAAAGCTAGATCAATGGGATGCCTCGTGCCTAGATCGAGAAAATCCCTCGGCGTGAAAACCCACCCACGCCCGTGTACTCGAATTCGTTTTAGAATGGCTGCTGCTATAGAATTCATCTTGTTCTGTGAGAGAAATACTATATAGCTTTTCTCTCATGTACACAAGCGCATGATGACGCTAATTCCTTTTGAATAAGCTACCTATGAGGTGTTCTTCCAGCCTCCACCTGGGCGTGAACGGAAGTCCCGTTATTTGCTGGGATTCGCTGCTGCTAGGAAAGAGGCACTTAGGTATACATACCTAAGTCTGGCCTTTGGCCTTTCACTAGACAAAAGCACCTGAAGAGAATTTGCTTGCAGAAAAGTCGTGCTTTTGGTATCTAGTTTAGTGACTAGATATTCAAAGGAGGCTTTTCCATGGGAGTCCCCACCAAAGTGCAATTGATCAAGCGCCAAGCCAGTGCGCAGTGGTACATCAATTTTCCTTCCGCCCTCGCCCAGGCCATGGACTTCGTGCGCGGCGAGGT
>JBKQVI010000429.1:0-83731 GCA_052139985.1 Terriglobia bacterium | reverse complement strand
TTAACAAGAGCGGCGAAGGCTTTTTCCTCGATATCATCCTGGGAATTGTCGGCGCCGCAGTGGGCGGTTGGCTCTTCAGCTTTTTCGGGGCTCACGGTGTCACGGGTCTGAACATCTATAGTCTGGTGGTGGCCGTGGTGGGTGCAATCGTCGTTCTGGTGGTCTATCACGCAATCCGCCGCGGGGTGTAGCGCGCTCCGGATGATTCGAGTGCACGCATTCACGCCTCTTGAGGGCCGGCGCTTCGGTTGTCGATCACGCTTCCTCTTCGCTTCCGCGCTGAACCGGCTTATCCAGGTTTAATCGCGAGTGGCGAATTGAAGTTCTCCGGGAGGAGGAGTCCATGGATGGCTCTGCCACCGACAGTCAGCTTATCAGAATCGTGAGTGGACCTCCGCCCACCACAATAGCCGACGTGCTCACCCTGATGTCGAGGATCGATGATCTCCTGCCGAATGGCGACGGGCTTAAGTGGTTCAACCTTCTCTATATGAGGGTCACTCAGCAAGTGGACACTAGTCCTCCGCCAGGAGGCTGGGAAGATTCGGTATGGCTCACCCGCCTCGACGTCATCTTTTTTCAGTTTTATCTCACCGCAGTTTTGAATTGGCTGAGCAACCGCGCAAACGTCTCCAGTTCCTGGAAAGCCCTATTCGAAGCGCGCTCTCGTCCTGGCATTGAGCGCATCCAGTTTGCTCTGGCGGGAATGAACGCGCACATCAATCACGATCTGGCGCTGGCGCTGCTTCAGACCGACAGCGAACTGAACCTGCTTCCGGGGAAGACGAGCCCGGAACATGACGATTTTGAGCACGTGAACGGGATACTGGAGGCCGTCCTTCCCGAAGCTCTGAAGTTCCTCGCGGCTGGAATCCTGGGCGAGTTGGCGCAGGACACCGGGAAGATTGGGAGGCTTCTGGCGATATGGAATGTCCGCGCCGCACGGGATTTGGCTTGGGACTTTGCCGACCATCTTCGCTCCCTGACCGGGACCGCGCGTGATTCGGCTTTGATGGCCCAGGACCAAGTGACGGGAGCGTTAGGTCGCAGCCTGCTGCTGGCCGTTTAGTTTTGTCGCTTTAGAATGCTACAGAATCTGCTTCACCGAAGTGACGGCACGGTTTACGGAGAGTTGACGATAGAAGTGCCAACCCGTCGAACTCAGCACGCCGATTAGTGTCATCGATTGCTTGCTATCGTACCCTTCAGCCACAGGCACGATGTTTGAGTATCCGCTGCCGTAGACGTAGAACGTGCCGGCGCCATCCCCCGGAGCAGCGAAGTTGCCTCTGGAAACGGCGGGCACATCCGAACCAGACAGTTGCAGCGCCATTTTCTGCCCACCTCCCGCGATCGTCGAGCCTTCTACGTGCTCCAACCCCGGCATGATGTGGGCAGCAAAGAATTTGGATGTCGCGGTGACTTGCTTGACGCAGAAAGCGCAGCCGGAGAACTGGGTGGTGATCATCAGCGAAGCGCCCGTGAGTTCGGTGCCCTTAATCGTCGAGAAACTGCCGACGACGGACTGTTTGCCGCGGCCCGGTACATCGGACCAAACGATGCCGGGAACGCTGACGACTTTCACCGAGATACTCTTGAGCGGATGCGGATCGACGTTGGAACACAGGGCGAAGCCCTCTTTGTCATTTTTGTATTCGTAGAAGAAGTATTGGTCCATCACCCCATCCGTGTTCGATCCGCGCGTGAACAACATATTGGTGGTGAGGAACTCGAGGGGCCTCGCGATCATGGCGTTGTAACGTTCCTGAATCAACGCCCCATTGCCGTTTTCCTGGTCGGCCAGCAGTCGCAGCCGTTTGATGGAATCAAAGTAGTTGGTGGAAAGCTGGGCGGCGGCCATGCCCTTGACCTGGACCAGCGTCAGATCCGTGCCCCTGGCGTACGACATGAGAATCAGGGACCGACGCTTCTTGCGTTCGTCGGCCGTGCCGCGGTCGGCGAGGTCGTTCATTGACATGGGATCGGACAGACCTTTGATGTCGCCGCCGCCCGACATCTTCTGAATCATGCCTTGAAGGTACTGCTTCACCGCAGGGCGTTCCGGAGGAGTAATGTCCTCCAAGATATAGTTCGTCGTTTCGTCCACACGCGCCTGGCCGCCTTTTGTGCTCATGGATTGATCACTCCGTATTGGTTCTTTGTGCGCCATCGCCGCCCGGGCCGCACTGGCCGGCACGCGGGCGAGAAAATGAACGCCGCCAGCGTATGTGCAATCGTTGAGGACTGGCTACCCATTTCAATTCGCTGAGAGATCGCCTCGGTCTCCCTTGGCTACTATTTTTAACTTGTCGTTGAGTATTCCGACTGCCCGAAACCGGAATTCCCGCGTGGGGACTTCCGCACCGAGTAATTCTACACCCTGCCGCTGCGGCTTGTGCCCGTTTTTTCGAGTGGCGCCGCTGGCGAGAGGAGGAGTCTCACAGTTTCCCGGTGGAGTTACACGATTCTGCCGTGGAGAAGGGGCTCGTGGTGGAATACCCTTCCGGATCAACGACGTGAGGTTTCCGCGGCGTAGCCGGCGTGAGAAAGGCCCACGGTCACGCCTGCAGGGACCGTGGCTGTGGGGTCATCGCGGCCCGGAATAGGACGTAAGCACGCAGCCCACACGCCGCTTTCCGTCGGCAAGCGGCAATGAGTAAATGCGCTGCAAGGCCAATTCGCCGTGTCCAGACAAGCTGGGAACGTGGAGGAGAGCTCGGAAGGTCTCCGGCAAATCGATTTTGTCAATCAAAATACCAACCCCCACGCGACTGGCATCCAAAACTTTGACCGTATGGGTTTCCCGCCCTATCCGGACAAGGCCTTGTGCGAGCGTTCCGTCCACTCGAGTCCGTTCGAACCGCCGACCGTTGGGACCGCTTTCAGAAATCTGAACTTTTTCGCTAATTCCAGCGCTGACGGCCGGAGCAGGCGGGAAGAGAGGACGGTCAACTTCCGGGTGGTCGTGCTCCACCTTGACCGGGTGAGCCGGTTCCGCGGCTGGCGCCGCTGAAACTTGGGGTAAGACCATGCTAGCCGCCGAACGCTCGTGCGCCTTGGCTTTGTTGGCATATAGGCGGCGGTCAGCGGCGGCAATCATGCTGGCCACGTCATGCCCTTCCTCGGGGAAGATGGCAATTCCATAATCGACTCCGACCGGGGCCCCTGGGGCCATGGAACGAGCGTGCTCTTCAAACTTCCGCGCGATTCGGTCTGCCAGAACCTGGGCGCCGGGCCGGTCGGCCTGGGGGAGAAGGGTGGCGAACTCGTCGCCGCCCATCCGGCACGGAATATCCGACCCGCGAACTGTTTCGCGGTTGGCGTGGGCAAAGCTGCGCAACATTTCGTCACCCGCCGCATGCCCAAAGGTGTCGTTGACGCTCTTGAAGTTGCGGAGATCGAAAGAGAGCAGCGCAAACGGATATCCGTACCGAGTGGCGCGGTCGATCTCTTGACCCAGGTACTCCTCGAACATGCGGCGGTTGTTCAGGCCCGTCAGTGAATCTGTCGCCGCGTTGTAGCGCAGTTGCTTGAGTTCCTCGTACTCGAGGAAAACCGGGTTCCGCAGAATGCTGAGTCCCTCGAAGTAATCCACCACGGCGGTCCGCAGCGCCACGGGATGCCCGAGTTTCTCGGCCCACTGACTTTGACGGGCTAGGATTCCTTCCCAGTGGGTTATGCTCTCCTCCTCGGAAGCCCACCGGCCGACAAGACTCTGGAGGAATTTCTGCAGGAAAGCACCCCGCGCGCTTATATCCACCTGCTTTAAAGTGTCGGCGATAAGCTCAAGCCAATACTCCGGTATTCCTTCTCTACCCTTGGGCATAGAACCTTTCTACTCTGAACGATTCATGGAGCAGGGACGGCCAGACTGCTTCATAGCGAGATTCTCTCTTGCTGGCCATGAAGGTGCAAGGGCACCGTAGTACTAGCACCCTATATAGTATGGATGGTCGAAATCAGTGCTATAGGTTGTGGTAAAAGAAGAAACCGAATGTACCCAGTTTAGACTGCCGCGCGGCCGACAAACGGTGGCCATCGAATCGCCGCCCAGCGGAATCTCACTACTGGGCTTTCACGGCGAGGACCAAATCTATCTGAGTCGGGCGGAAGATGCGCTGGAACGCGAGCACGAACAAACTCTTAAGAAGGAGCAGAAACTCGCACCCTTCTTTTACGTGTTGGTAACAGCGTCGGTAGTCCTCCTGCTGTCGATCGCAAGCGTTGGGCTTTGCCAGGGATTACTGAAGACCTAACTGGGCGACGCGGCGAAAGGCACACCACAGAGCGCACGAAGACTGCGGAAAATCTGCGGTTAGGGACACCGGTTCCTAACATTGCAGACTCTGAGATCTTATGGGCTTTTCTTCCCAGTGGCCTCAGCGCCTCTCTCTGTGGTGACTTGCTTCTTGGGCAGTCGCGCTGGCGGCGCCTCACTTCCCGTCATAGCCTGCTGGAGTTCCCACGCCCGTGCAGAAGTCCCAGCCATGGGTCGCGGCGAACGTTACGTAGGGACCGCAGTATCCCTTGTCGATATCCGTAAACTCGGACGAGTGGTGGCGGCGGGCGTATATCGTTTCGAGTTCCTCCCTAGACGAACAGTAAAAGTGGCCCGCGGCATTGACGACGCCGGCCATGGCGGGTGCGCCCACGCTCGTGCCGCCGACGATAAACCACCCCCCCGCACCTCCCTCGTAGTTGTTGCTGTCAAGAATCCAGAGCCCGGTAGTCGGGTTGCCGTCAAAAGAAACGTCGGGGACGCCGCGGCTTTCCATGACGTCTTCGCGGATCCGGTCCTGATAGAAGGGACGAGGCTCATAGGAACTGAAGCCTCCTGCCGCATCCATCCACGCAACCTCGTAAAGGAAATTGCCGGTGAAGATGCTACGAGCGGTACTGGTGCCTCCAACACACACTACATGTGGCGACGTACACGGATATTGAACTCCCGGCGCATCGCCCGCAGAGGCGACGAATACAACTCCGTCGTATTGAAAGTAAGGGTCGGCCAGGGCTTCGTCGCTGAACTCAGAACTTCCCCAACCCATGCTGACTTCCCCTCGGCCGTGTCCTCTATGCTGGCAAGCAGCCTGCCCGCAAGCCACGAGATTGGCGCCAACCTGCACGGCAGGAAAAAGATCGCTGAGGAGATCGGAATTGGCTTCCACAAGATAGATTTGGGCGCCAGGGGCCATGGCGTGGGCAATCTCAATGTCCAGCGACTCTTCCAGTTCCCAGCCGCCCGTGGGGTCAACAGGCGGGGCGGAGCCACCGGCGTAGACAACCGCGAAGTTGGCGGCGGGAAGGCCAAATTGCGACGAGAAGGTGGAAAGGTCGGAGGCGGCAGAAGGGTCGTCATAAGCATCGACAATGGCAATGGCGCCGCTTCCGCCGCTGGGGTTCGTGGTGGTGCTGTTAGGATTGCAGCCGGGCACAGCGGGGACAAACCCATAGATGCAGGCGAGTGAGGCCGGCGTCTCATAAGCGTATCCGGCGAATGGAGGCGCCTCGTCAGGTGCGGGCCGGGCGGCATCGGTCACAAAAATGCGCACGTTGGTGTGGGCGCGAACGCCTGCGTCCGCAGCTTTGTAGGTGCTGGATCGAGGAATCACCACATGTCCCTGAGCGCCGCGAAGCTGTCCCTGGCTGCTCTGGGCAGAAGTGGAGACGGTGAACCCGAACTGCAACACGGCAAACGCCGTGACCCATAAACCCATCGTCCATTTCATTGATTTGCAACCTCCTGGTGCATCTGGCCGTGCGTTGATTTTTCCCCGCTCCGCCGAAGGATCGACCGAGGCCGGCGAATCAAAGCCGCAGTGTGGCCAGGAAACTACACTCCTCCGCCTCCCGGGATTCCGAGCCGATGACTGCGCAATTACGCCGGACACAGCGTTCCATTACACGAGCCAACGGCACCTAGACCTGAGCCACGAGCGGTGCGCTCCTTCAGAGTACTTTGGAGATAGTAACGAGACGAGTCATATGGTCGCTCTGTTAAGGGAGGATTACAAGTGGAAAATTGGGTGCTGTCCTAATTTGAGTCGTAGCGCCGGCTTCCAGCCGGCACAGGAGCCGCCAAGATGGCGGCGTTACGCTCAAATTAGGATAGTACCGAAAATTGGCAGCCCTCCGCAGCCCGCGACGACCGGCGGAGGCGTGGCGCCGCACGGCAGCACGGATAGCTTGAACGCACCTGGGATGTCCCGCCCGTGCGCACTCATGGCTAGGGTGGCCATGACGCAGGCGGGCGGGAGAGTCAAACCATGGGCTCAGGCCAATCGGAGATTCTTGAGATAGTCGGAGCTGATCTTAATGGCTTCGAGTGGCGGCACGTCGCAGCGATCCTGCTCGACAAAGATATGCTTGGCGCCGGCCTGGCCTGCATGAGCGAAAATCTTCTGCCAATCGATGCTGCCCTGGCCGACGGGCATGAACGGATTGGGGCCGTTATCCGGGGGATCGTCCGTCGTGCTTCCCTTGTAACCCTTCTTGAGGTCTTTGATGTGGAGCAGCGGGAAGCGGCCGGGATACCGCTCGAAGTACGACACCGGATCGACGCCCGCATAGGTGGCCCAGAACACGTCCATTTCCATTTTCAGCAGCTTCGCATCGCACCTCGTCAGCATGATGTCGTAGCCGCAGGTGTTATCCGCGCGGGCAAATTCGCGGAAATGCGCGTGGTAGCAGAACTGCATTCCGGCGGCAAGGGAAAGTGTTCCGCATTGATTGAACAGGGCCGCCCGGCGCTTCCAGGCGTCGGTGCTGAGCTTCGGGTTATCCCCCACTACCAGATAGTGCAGCCCATAATCCTTACCCAGGTCGATGGTTTTCTTCCACTCGTCGGCCGTCTTTGGAGCCTCGAAGTAGCCGCTCGGAGCGGTTAGCCCTGCAGCCCGCAGGTCGGCGTTCAGCGCCGCCGGCTTAACGCCAGGCCCCACTTCCACTTGTTTGTAGCCTGCGGCCGCGACTTGCTTCAGGGTTGCTGCCGGGTCTTTGGCAAATAGCTCACGGACCGTATAAAGCTCGAGACCGATGGGTCCAGTCCAGGCGAGCCGTCCCGCTGCCCAAAGATTGCCACTCTCCGCCGCTGCACCGGCTGCCAGTCCTGCCGTCACGCCTCCCAAAAAATTTCGCCGTGTCAACATTGCTTCACCTCCTGAATAGGGTAGCCATTAAACCCCCGCGGCGGTCTGGTGTCAACCTTCCGGGTTGCAGTTCGCAAGAATTTCCAGATTCGCAAGCATGCAGTTCAAAGTCGAAAGTTCAAGGTCGAAGGGTTAGATAGACACCGTGGGCCGGTCAGTCTGTATCCCAAACCCGGCATTCTTAAACGCAGGCAAGAACCGAGCCGGTATTTTCTCTAACGCCGCTTCAGGGGATCTGACCGTAATGGGCCATTATCCGGTTTAGCCAACAACACAGCCAAGTGACCGCCACAATTAGATTATAAGCCGCAGCGCATTGGGATTGTTTTCGAGCGGGATAACACAACCGAGGCGTCGAACATGCCAGTGCGCCCCGGCTCTTCGCTGTCTCAGTTCTTTTTTATGAGTAGGCACAGCCCTAACCGACGGGAGTCAATGCTGCGCTTGTTCCTTTGGCTGAGTTCACTCCAGCGCTTCACCAGACAACCTTGCCCATACATTCCGGTAATCAGTCCCGGACATCGCCGCTCCGGCTGGGCGGGCCTTTTCCCAATCCGCGACACCTAGGCTCACTAGGAACTCGCGTGCGACCTGCGGACGCGCCACTTCATCCGCAGAGGCAACAAATCTCGCAAACTTCTGGCCCAACGTTTCGGCAATACTACGCGGGACGGAATTGATTCGCATTGCGATGGCCGGCTCAGTGCTGACGCCGTGATAGAGCATAGCGGGTAGGCTGTTTATTGAGCGCCGCAGGTCGGGCGGCAAAGAGTCGAATTCAATACCCGAGAGCTTCGAAAGCGCCGCAATCCCCCACGTACCCGAATTTGCCAGTGCCCGGTAAATACCTTTGCAAGCCGCTGTAATCGCGTCCGTCAAATTCTCGGGAGTGCCCTCGAAGTAATCTTTTGCAATTTTTTCGATAGAGGCGCCGGACACCCATGCTTGCGCTATTTCGGCAAGCCGCGTCCGGCTTGTTCCGTGCGAGCCTAACTCTTTCAAAGGGTTGCTCAGTTGCGGGATGTCCATCATTACGCCGAAAAGCGTGGGCAGGGTGGACGTTCCCGTCGGTCCAAATAGACTCGCGGGCTGCCAGTCAGCTACGGTAAGTGTATGTTCAAGGTCGCTTAAACTCAAGATGGCCGTGCGTACCCCCTCGGGAGAGAATCCGGTTGTATCCGCCAGCGTTGCGTTCTCGGGATGGTCTGCCAACTTTCGGGCGTACTGCCTGGTCGCCTCCAAAAGCGCGCGCGCCTTTGTGCCATCTGGCCGTGCCTGCAAGATTCCGTAGCCAAAAGTGTTCCTAAGGAGCTGTTCCGTTTCTGCGAGCACCTGATCGAGGTTTTGTTTTTCGTTCCAGAGGTGTGCGACATAGCTCCGGAAATCAGACCACTGCTCACCCTGGATGACCAGAGACAGATCTCCCAATTGCCCCACCGTTTCGACATTATCCAGCAGGGACACTAGGCGGGAAATCAACTCGCCGGTCTGCTGTCCCACGTATTCCTTCACAGCATTAGGGTGCGTGCCTGCTGCGATCCCTACGACTCCCACGCTGTCATGCTCGATACGTCCCGCACGACCCGCCAGATTCCAGAAGGCTCGGCTCGAAATCTCCTTTGAGCCCCGAACAGGCAGTTGGCGTGTCGCGAGGAAAACGGAGCTCACAGGAAAATTGACGCCCTGCGCAATTGTCGTCGTAGCGCAAAGCACGCGAAGCTTACCAATTTCTGCTAACCACTCAATCAGAGTGCGTGACTCATCTGATAGACCTGCATGATGTACAGCGATTCCTCTCCCCAACATCTCGATGAGCTCAAACTGCGGGCTGATCTCAGTGGCGAGGAAACGCTGTACTAGGGAAATTTCGTCCGGTGTTTCCGCAAAAGGATTGCTAACGGCGGAGATAATTCGCGCCATCTCCCACGCCTGTTTTATCGTGCGGGCTACCGCGATACTGGTGCCGCGCTCGGAAAACACCTTAGCCATGCACGCGGTCTGCTTGTAGAGTGACGCTTTGATTCTTCCAAAAGTGAGATTTAGCGGATTCGTTATGCCAACGCGACGCTCACCTTGCAGCTGAATGGTCCTGGGTGTGGTAGTGATGGTCTCAAACCGCATGGACCAGTCCCGCACAGCATCGGAATCCAGCTTCGCATTAAACATACCCACGATTCGCTCATTGGGAAGCCACGGCGTAGTGCCGAGGCGAATTGTTCTTCCAGAATCCGGTGCCAGCCACCGCGTGAGATCGTCGGCGTTAGGCACAAAGGGCATGAGCAGCAGGAAATTGGCAGTAGGATTCTCCCTTTTCACTGTGGCCAGCAGGAGCTCTATCCGCAGGCCGCGCTCTTCATCTTCGATATTATGAGCTTCATCCATCACGATTAGAGCCAGCGGGCGTGAGACTTTCTTATTGCGGAGAACAAGTTGCAGTTTCTCTGGCGTAGCTACGAGGACTTGGAACTCGCGGTTGTTTTCGCCGGCCGTAAGAATCGCTTCCTCAAAGCAATCTACATCCACTGCGGAGGTAAGCTGCTCAACCCGAATTCCAATTGGGCCGAAATCAGATCGCAACCTACGTGTGATTTGCGACACGAGCGCGCGAGTTGGGGCAACATAGCCCACCCAGCCGCGCTCAGCATCGAACTGATTGAGGGCCTGCAATATTCGGAACTGCGCCAAAACAGTCTTTCCCCCAGACGTGGGAAGATCAACCACGATGGCGCGACTAGCCTGATCGAGGAGTCCCTGCTCTTGGAGAGCAACACGCTGGGGAGGGAGCAGTTCGAATAACCCCCGCGCTTTGGTCACGTTTGTTATAAACTGCGTTACCCGCGAGTTTACAGCCCGTGCGACCCACCACACAGACCCAGCAATCATTCTTCGCGCACCTGCATGTAGCCAGCCGAGAAGAACGTGGAACGTCGGATCATTGGCGGCCAGAGCCGCGTCACGAGATCCCTCAAAGTGAGTATCGAGTTCTTGGGTGATTCCGGCGGGCTGCCCTTGCAGCATATAAGTGGCAACTAATTCAGTAGCCTTCGCCCAGTGGTATAGGGCGATGAGTCGCAATGCCACGGTTCGCGCTGCGGAATCCCTCTCCGATTGCAGAAGCGTTGACTCGTAGGTGGCTTGGTCACTCCTGAGACCATTGATAATCTCTCGAATGCCATCCAGATCATCCCAGCGTTCCTTCCGCAAAAGGCGGACCCAACAATCGTAGAGCCGAAACAGCACTCTCCGATCCCATGGAGCACCTGCGATCGACGGAGGGATCGCGTCTTCTTTATGCTCTGATAGCCACCGTCGCACATCCGACCAGCGATCACCGCAATACCCCAATGCCGCCAGATGGAGCACCTGCAGGACGCGCTGTTCTGGCGCGCCCGCAATCCGAATGGCGCGGCGCAACTCAAAAGCGCAATGAGCAGCAGCCTGAGCCTGATCACGTAATTGCTGCGAACCTGCATCGCCCGTTGGGTGCAGGAGCGCATTGAGTCCTTCGATGGCAGCAAGTTCGTATGCTACCGAAACGCGGTCTAAGATGTCGGTATCCTCCTGGCCATCCATTGCCTCGATAACCATCTGGGAGCCGATGGAGGAGCGCACAAGGCGCGTGTCAGCGATTTTGAACGCACGCTCGCGTTCATGGGGAGGTAGCGCGTCTATTGCCCAATGTGATCGAAGGGTATCCAAGGGTGTCGGCGTGACGCTCATTGGCCCCCCTTGAAAATTGAGATGCGTTGCGGCAGCGTTGGGATACTACCTGCGGGAAGGTAAAGTGCAACCAATTCGATCACGGTGAGGGCCGGGCAGTGTTGGGAAAGCCTATTGGCGCGACCAGAGCAATCCAGATGATTTGGGTCGACATCACGTACCAATAGGCCGAAGATGGTTACATCAGATCGGTCATGGATGTACCGCGAGGCGGCCTGGCGATAGGTAGCACCCCACGGACGCCCGGTCGCATGTAATCCCAGATATTTTATAAGTCCGTCTTTCACTGCTGCGGAGTCGCGCAGATCCTCCAATTGTTGCTTTAGGCCATGCCGCGAGTACATCAGAGAGGGCGGATAGGCATGGTGAGTCGATGTTTTCACTTCCGCAAATGAGAAGCGGGCAGGGGTTCCCTGCAACTGTTGAAATCCTACGAGGTCGGTCCCAGCGGGGCTGGAGTCTGGATTCTTCAGGTCCCTTCCACCAGGCCACGGAAACTCACAATTACGGTGCTCCACAAGGTAGGATTCGGCAATGGCTTCACCGACCCGCCAGTTTTCAGGCTGGCGATCAGACCGCAAAACTTGCTGTAATGTGGCGTTTGCAAATTCCGTCGTGGCGACACCCGCGAGAAGCGTTTCGACCTCCGATGAGCCTGCTTCGTCTCGCAGGACGACGTGTACGTCCGCCAGCATGTCATCCAACTCGGTGTCATTAAAAGAATATCCTCGCGCCATCACTGGCGGATGATCGGCAGTATAGACCTCTGTACCAGCAGCTATGGGCATCGATGTAGATTATTCGGTCAAAGCCAGAAACACGGGAGCCGCCGTCGGCGGCCCGACGGTTTTGACTGAGACTCCCTTTTTGACTTCCCGACCGACCATCACGATACACTTTAGTGCCTCAGTCTGCAAGGACTCCGCTTGGGCTCGGTCCCGAGGAACTTCCTGCAGCCATGAGGGCGAAGAAAAGGGACTAGGTGTCAGGGGCGTGGGGCCGCAGAGCAGGCTGCCACGATTGATCAGAATGCAATTTGGAGTAGCTTTCAACTAATCGGACCTGTCACCGACTCCGTCACTCTAAATGATCGTGCCTGAGTAATGGCGCAGCCGGAACAATTCATCCGGACGTAGAACGGCCTCGCCACAGGTATGTCCGGCGTCCACGGCCGTCGTGACGTTTTGTCACCTCCGGCGGCGAGCCTCGTAGCCCATTTCCTACGGGTAGGAAATAACCGGTGGGAATTGTAAAATCTCTTCCTACCCGTAGGAAATTGGCCGATTTTCCTGTTGACAACATATCTTGCCTCTGCGCTAGGCTTAGAGGATGAGAAGCGCGCCGCCGGATGGAATTACTTTCGGGTGCAGGGTCGGCTTCCCGTCGGCACCCACGCCAAGCCGACAGGATGCCGGCGGTACGGGTGGTAACGCCGGCTTCCAGCCGGCACCGGGCCGTCTGGATGGCGGCGGCACATTTTCGGACGCTATACCCCTCGGCCGGTGGCAGGTAACCATCCCGGCTCCAAGGCTCCGGCCCTCCTGAATCGGGAGAGGAGCCGTTGTTTGGCCGGCCCGGATGCGGGGCCTTCGCTTTCGAAAGGTGCCGGCTATCCCACGATGTGTATGAAAAAACAGGGACTTACAGGAGATTTGTGGAACTTCCAGGAAATTGTATGTGGCTGAGGATAAATAACTTATCGCACCGACTGGGTGTCGGCCAGGGGAAAAAAGGGGAATAAAAAATAAGGGATAGTCCCACGATGTTGATGAAAACAAAGGAAGAAGGAAGTGACATATTGACTAATGCCACGATGTTGATGAAAACACACGGCTTATTGTTTCTACCCCACGATATGTATGAAAATAAAGGTAGTTAGCTAAAACCGCAGGGGAAAACGGAGATGGGGGACGTTCGCCCGACACCGCTCTCATTCTGTTCCCTCGGCCGCTTCCACCATTCTCTGGAGGCTAGGCATGTCTAACTCGGCGTTGTACCGCCGCTGGTCAGGCGAGCGGCAACAACCCACGCGGATGGTATTTCAAGGTCAAGCCCGCCAATTTTGCCATCATCCGCTATAATCTGGGTGCAATAATATTGAGGCCGGAATTTCGCCCAAAAGGGAGTCTGTATGAACCGACGGAAATATTGTCAACTGGCAGTGGCAGGAGCGGTCGGCGCGGTGTTGCCGGCAAAACGCCTGGCGGCAGAAGCGCAAGCGGTGCGCGCGGTTCGGGGGTTGCCGTCGCCTATCATCAAGGACATCAAAGTGATCAACACGCAGCCCTCGGGAGTGCGCCTGGTGGTGGTCAAGATTATCACCGATCAGGATGGTCTGTATGGCTACGGCTGCGCCACCTTTACGCAACGCGCCGATCTGGTCGGTCCCGCGGTAGAGAAGTATCTCAAGCCGTTCCTGATCGGGAAGCCGGCGGACCGCATCGAGGATACCTGGCAGGCGTGCTACAACAGTTCGTACTGGCGCAACGGCCCCGTCCTCAATAATGCCATCAGCGGAGTGGACGAAGCGCTGTGGGACATCAAGGGCCGGCAAGCCAACATGCCGGTGTACGAGTTGCTCGGCGGCAAGGCGCGCGAAGCGGCACTGACCTACGCCACCGTGGGCGGCATGGACGCCGCCGAGGCCATCGACCACGCCCGCGCCGCAATGGAGAAGGGCTTTCGATGCATCAAGATCATGACCGGCGTGCCGGGGATGGATGCCTATGGCCCGAGAGGCGGCCCTGCGTTGCATGGCTTGCGCAACGGTCCCGTTTTCGATTCGGCTCCCTACGTGCGCCACGCACGGCAAATGCTGGAAGAGTGCCGGAAGCAGTTGGGGGAAGAAATCGAGCTGATACACGATGCGCATGAACGCGTCAGCCCGCACCAAGCCGTCCAGTTTGCCAAGGAGCTTGAGCCCATTGGCTTGTTCTATCTTGAAGATGTCCTCTCACCCGAGGACATTGATTACTTCCGCCAAATCCGGCAACAGTGCGCGACCTCGTTGGCCATGGGCGAACTCTTCAACAGCCCGCACGAATGGCGGCCGCTGATTGCCGAACGCCTGATCGACTACATTCGCGTTCACCTGTCGCAAGCCGGCGGTCTGACGCCATCGCGCAAGATCGCTATCCTGGCGGAACAGTTCGGGGTCAAAACCGCGTGGCACGGTCCCGGCGATGTCTCGCCCGTGGGTCACACAGCACAATTGCATCTCAATCTGGCCAGTTGGAACTTCGGCATTCAAGAAGGTGGAATCATCAGCGGCGTAGAAGCCGAGATCTTCACGGGCTGCGCCACCTATAAAGATGGTTTTTTGTGGGCCAGCGATGCGCCGGGGTGGGGAATTGAAGTGAACGAGCAGCTTGCGGCCAAGTATCCGTTCCGCGATGGACCGGAGCATCTCAACGGCGGCTGGGGAGAAATTCGGCAATACGATGGCACCATCATCAAACAATAAAGGCACGGCGAGCAGTCGTAGCTCGTAACTATTCTGTCTGGTGGACTTTCCGGCCGATTCCCAGGAGGTACGAAGGTGTTGAGAAGAACCGCTCTCTGTTCCCTGCTTGCTGTTGTCCTGTTCGTTTGGAGCGCACCGCTTAAGCCGCAGACGAACCCCGGCTTCCCCGACCGTCCCAAGCTTGTCGTAGTGCTGGTGATCGACCAATTTCGCTACGACTACCTGATGCGCTTCCGGCCGTTTTTTGTTAAAGGCGGCTTTAATCGCCTGCTGGATGGCGGGGCGGTCTTCACCGACTGCCGATACGATTACGCCACCACCATAACCGGCCCGGGACACGCGACTTTGCTGACGGGGGCCTATCCCAACATTCATGGAATCATCGAGAATAATTGGTACGACCGGGCACAGAAGCGCGAAGTCTATTGCGTGGGGGATTCCAGCACCCGCGAGGTGGGGAATGGCGAGCAAGCGGCCGGCGCGCCGGGGTTTTCGCCCCGCAACCTGACGGCTTCGACGCTGGGCGATGAACTGCGCCTGGCTACGAACTTCCGCGCCAAGGCGGTCTCAATCTCTCTCAAGGACCGCGCCGCGGTGCTGATGGGCGGGCATACTCCCACCGCTGCATATTGGTACGACACGGGAGCAGGCGGTTTTGTCACCAGCACCTATTACATGTCGGCGCTGCCGCCGTGGGTGGACAAGTTCAATCAACAGCAACCCACCAAACCGTATTGCGGGCAAAAATGGCAAGCGCTGGCGGAGACTCCCGGAGCGGACGGCAAAACCCTTTCGGAATTCCAAGCCTCTGCCGGGACATCCTGCCCGGATTCAAAGTTTCTGCACTGGATCGATAATACACCCTTCATGAATCAGATCGAACTGGGCTTCGCGTCCGCTGCCGTCCGCAACGAGCGGTTAGGGCAGGGCCCGGAGACCGACCTTTTGACCCTTTCCCTGAGCGTGAACGACTACGTCGGCCACCGATTTGGACCGTACAGCGCGGAAGTTGCGGATACGACGCTCCGGACCGATCGTTACTTGGCGAACTTCTTTGATGACTTGGACAAGCAGGTGGGGCTGGATAACGTTTGGATCGCGTTCTCCGCGGACCACGGCGTAGCGCCATCGCCGGCCTTTATTCAGGAACACAAACTGGGCATCGGAATGGCGCAGCCGGCGGCCATTCGCAACGCCGCCGAAAAAGCGCTGACCGACGCCTTCGGACCGGGTCCTTGGATTGAAGATGAGGATGAAGCCAGCCTATTCTTAAACCGGGAGACCCTGAAGAAGGCGAACGTTCAGGAATCAAAGGCGGAGGAAATCGCCGCCGAAGCCGCAGCCTCGCAAGCCGACGTTGCGGCGGCGTTCACTCGCACCCAGTTTCTTACCGGCAGCCTGCCCAATACCGCGATTGCCCGAATGGCGGCCAACAGCTTCAATTCCAAGCGGAGCGGCGACGTCTTCCTGGTATTAGCGCCCTTCGCGGTTCCGTCGTCAAGCGCGACGGGCACCACCCATGGAAGTCCTTGGAACTATGACTCCCAAGTCCCGCTGATCTTCTGGGGAAGTGCATTTAAGCCTGGGCTTTACGCCGCGCCGTGCGAACCCATAGATCTGGCGGCCACCTTGGCGGCGAGGCTGGGGCTTACACAGCCATCGGGCACACAGGGAAGGCCGCTGGCCCCAGCGCTGAAGTAATATGTCTAGCCCAGATGTATATGCTGGCGACTGGAGGCTTGGACCCGCCGTTCAGTCAAGGGGCAATAGGAGGCCGCAATTATTCGACCGTTCGGACTATAAACAGTAACCGCTCGGTCGCCAGGTTAGACCGTCTGGACTAATAACCGTCAATACCCCACTTGACAAATCCCATTTGAAATCGTAGCATTACACAGTCTCCCCTCTCACGTGCAAGAGTTTGGCTTCGCCCGGGATTCACTGGACGAAGGGAAATTCGTTTGTCGGAGGTTCAATGAGGAAACTGGTTATGGGCTGTGCAGTAGCGGGTTTGATTGCACTGTCACCGAAGTCCGAGGCAAGAGTGCCGGTTCCCCTCGGGCCATTACATACGGTTCATCAGGTTCCCAAGCTTCCCACAGCGGAAGTCGGAATGGCAAGCTGGTACGGCTTGGAGCACCAGGGGACTCCCACGGCTAGCGGAGAACTATACGACAAAGATGCGCTCACCGCCGCTCACCGGAAGTTGGCACTGGGCACTACAGTGCGCGTCACGAATCTTAGAAATCGCAAATCCACGCTGTTGAAAATCAATGATCGCGGCCCGGGAATCAACGGACGCTTGATCGACGTCTCTTGGGCCGCAGCTCAGAAACTCGGTTTCTCGGATGCGGGCTTGGCACGCGTCGAGATCGACGTCGTGAGCTCCCCCGAAAGTTGTAACTGGCAAATGATGAACTCGGGTTCCCCTAAGGTCAATTAGACACCCGGGAGAAGTTAGAGCGTGCACCAGTAGCCGCAGTCAATATTTGCTGAAACTCACCCGACAAACTGCAATGGCCGGAGGATGATTCTTCCGGCCACGGGTGAGGTGCGTGCAGGCTGCGTCTGATTTGTCGCGACTGAGTACCCTGCCAAAGTGTCTCACACCGGTTGAATTCTCACTTCCCTTAGTGACGCCTCAAGAAAAGTCCCGTCTAACGGCTTGAATAGGTATTGTCGGCGTTGCCCCCAATCGGCGCAAGCGGACCCGCTCGGACGACCGGGCGAATTGGGGAACTATCTTGGTCTAGCACACGTATGAGGGTTTAGAAGGCGGCGGTAGTCTTACGAGCCTGGAGACAGAACATGGCGAACAATCATCATAGCAAGCGGAGAAAATGGTACCTGCTGGCGACTGTCGGTTTGATCGTGGTAGGCGGAGGCATCGGTATTGCCGCGGCACTGCGTCCCAATAATGCGATTGACCCTTCTAAACTGGCCAATGTTACTCGCGGGGACCTGGCTCGGTCGGTGGTGGCGACGGGCAAGATTGAGCCCCTGGTGAAAGTGGAAGTCAAATCCAAGGCGAGCGGGATCGTCGAGAAGATTTTGGCGGATTACGGCGACCACGTGAAGGTCGGCCAGGTTCTGGTAGAACTGGACAAGGAACAATTGCAGGCCCGTGTGGCCGAAGCCCGAGCCAACCTTCACGCCGCTCAAGCCGCGGTGGAGTCCGCCCAAGCCACCTACGAACGCAACAAGGTTGACGCGGAAGGGCCGGACCTGCCGTTTCTCAAATCCACGGTCGATCGCAATCGCAAGCTGGCAGCGGACGGGCTGGTCTCCGCCTCGATTCTGGACGACTCCGACAAAGCCTATCAACTTGCATTGAACAAGCAAATGTCCGCGCAGCGTTACCTGGCCGTCAGCCGGGCGGAGATCGCTCGCAACAAGGCGCAGGTGGCCCAAATGCAGGCGGCACTCGATAGCGCCGCGGAGGACCTGAGCAACTCCACCATCGTCAGCCCCATGGACGGCCTGGTGCTTTCACGCGACGTGGAAGTGGGCGACGCGGTCAGCTCCATCCTGATTCTTGGCTCCCAGGCGACGCTGGTAATGACGCTGGGTGACGTAAGCGAGGTCTACGTCAAAGGGAAAGTGGACGAGGCCGATATCAGCAAGGTTTACATGGGACAGCGTGCGCGCATTGTCGTGGAGTCGCTGAAGGACAAGAAGTTTGAGGGCAAAGTTACCAAGATTTCGCCCATGGGCGTGGAAAAGGACAACGTCACCACGTTTGAAGTGAAGGTCTCCATCCAGAACCCGACGGGCGAGTTGAAGGCCAATATGACCGCCAACGCCGAGATCATCATGGAAGAGAAGCAGAATGTGCTGCAGCTCCCCGAAGCGGCCGTGGTCTACGACAAAGACCGCCATACCTTTGTGGAAACGCCCGCTCCGGGCACGAAGACCGGCAAGCAGAAGCTCGCCGTGAAGCTCGGAATCTCGAATGGAGTCAAAACCGAGTTGGTCAGCGGATTGAAGGAAGGGCAGCAAGTGGTGTTGCAATAAGAACGTCCTTGGTCCCTTGTCACTCGTCCTTTGTTCCCGGTTCCTCAGCGCAGTTCGACGCGCAAACGATCCGGGGCAAGGCTCAGAGGGCAAAGGACCAATGACAAAGGACCAGTGACAAATGGTCTTTAGCGACTTACTTCTCGACACTCTCCGCACCCTTTGGGCGCATAAGCTGCGCACCTTCCTGACGATGTTCGGCATCGCCTGGGGCATCATTTCCATCACGCTGATGGTGGCAGCCGGCGAAGGTTTGCGGGTGGGCCAGCAAAGACAGCAGGAGACCTTTGCCAAGGACTTGATGGTCTTCTTCCACGGGCGCACCAGCATGCAGGCGGGCGGCTTGCGCGCCGGTCGCGAAGTGACGTGGCAGGCTTCTGACGTTACTCCCATCCAGGAGGAAGCCACTGCGTGCCGTTACGTGTTGCCGGAGCTGGAGCGCGACGGCTTGAAAGTGCGCAGCCTGTATAACAGTGCCTCGCCTCTCGTCACCGGCTCTCATCCGCCTTTTGCCGAGGTGCGGTCCGTAAAGGTGGAAACGGGCCGGTTCTACGATTGGGGCGATGAGCAGGCAGGCCGCCGCGTGGCGTTCCTGGGCAGCAACGTCAAGAAGCAGCTCTTCGCCAGCCGCTCGGCGGTCGGCGAGACAGTTTTTCTAAATGATATCCCGTACACTGTCATCGGCGTCATGACGGCCAAGGACCAGAACAGTTGCTATGACGGCTGGGACGTGGACAAAATCTTCGTTCCTTTCAGCGCCATGATCCACGACTTCCCCAGCAAACCTCCGGCGCTAGCCACGGCGCTCGACCAATTGCTGGTGGTTCCCAAATCGCTTGAAGACCACGAAACCTGCAAGGCGCAGGTGAAACGCACGCTCGGGCGCCTGCACAATTTCGATCCGCTCGACAAAGAAGCCTCGCCCGTCTGGGACACGGTGGAAGGTGCCAAAGCATTTAGCAAGCTAATGGACGCTATGAAGTATTTCCTGGGCGCCATCGGCATCACCACCTTGCTCCTGGGCGGTATTGGCGTGATGAACGTTATGCTGGTCGCCGTGCGCGAACGCACCCGCGAAATCGGCGTGCGCAAAGCCGTGGGAGCCAGCTCCCGCGCCATCCTTCAGCAGTTTTTCGTGGAGACCATGATCATCGTGTTCCTCAGCGGCGGAGCAGGTATGGGCTTGGCCTACGGACTCTGCGGCCTCGTCAACTTGATCCCCATGCCACCCTTTTTCGCGGGCATGCTTCCCACGTGGCAATCTGGAACCCTGTCATTCGCCGTGCTGGGCACGGTGGCGGTCCTTTCCGCCCTGTACCCAGCGACCCGAGCGTCACATGTGGACCCCATCGAAGCGCTTCGATTTGAAGCGGGAGGGTAGCGCTCCGGGTCTTGCGGGCGGAGGGCTTGCAATGAAAAGCAAGTCAAAAGGCAAAGTGCAAAAGGCAAAAGTAGAGGCCTTATCCAAGACGGCATGCTGGGAGAAGAGAGCTACGGAAAATGTCGCAACTGTGTTGAACCCCGAAGGGGTCAAATTGAATAGCCGTGGGCAAGGGCACGCCTTTTGTGCCCGCCGCCCACGGATCGCGTACCAGGAATCACATCGACCCTGAAAGGGTCGAATGATGGCTCAATTGAAAGGCGGCATGGCCAAGGCAAAAGGCGAACGACAAAAGTAAAACCATCAGTCGCCCTAAAATTTTCGCTAAGCAAACAGGAAATTACGGGATCAACCATGACGAGCGGGTCACGAAGCAAAGCGCAAGAATCGTATCGGCCAAGCCGTTTGGCCTTCACTTTTGACTTTTGCACTTTGCCTTTTGACTTGCTTTCTTGGCCGACGGGAAGAGCCGGAGGACCGGAGAGCGGGTCCTGCGCTACAGATAGACTGAGAGCATCGCCATGCTAACCGAAGTCCTAAAACAGGCCTACTCGTCCCTCCGTCGCCAACCGACGCGAAGCTTCCTCACCATGCTCGGCATCGTGTGGGGGATTGCGGCGGTGGCGCTGCTGATTGCTTACGGCGGTAGTTTGCGTTCCATCGTCGTTGCCTCATTCGACGCTTTCGGCAAGGGCGCCGTGATTTGCTGGCCGCAGCAGACCAGCGAGCAAGCAGGCGGGGAGCGTGCCGGCAAGCACGTGGTCTTCGAGAAGGTGGATGTTGAGGACATCCGCGAGGAAGCCCCGCTGGTCAAGACGGTGTGTATGGAAAGCGTCCGCTGGCTGCCTGCTTCCTATGGAGATCGCATGTCCAGCACCGCCATTCGCGGCGTTTGTCCCGAGTACGGCGAGATGCGCAATGAAGTCCCCAGCGAGGGCCGCTGGCTGAGCCCGGAAGACGAACTCGATCGCCGTCGCGTAGTTTTTATCGGCTACCGTCTGCGTGAAAAACTCTTTGCCGGCCGGCCATCGATCGGGGAGACGGTACGCATCAGCGGAATGCGCTTCACCGTAATCGGCACAATGGATCTCAAGATTCAAGATAGCAACTACTTCAATTCCGACGACGAGTGCGCTTGGATCCCCTATTCCACGGCCGGCGATCTTTGGGACACGCGCTACGCCTCGGTGCTGGTGTACGAACCCATCGCCCCGCAGTTTGAAAAGCTGTCGATGGCCCAGGTGCGGTCCGCGGTAGCCAAACGCCAGCGCTTTTCCGCCACCGACGAGCGCGCCATCATGATGTTCGGCCGCGAGCAATTCCGCCCCATCATCGACGGCATCACCATCGGCTTCGAAGCTCTCTTCACCTTCGTGGGAGCGCTGACGCTCGGCATCGGCGGCGTCGGCCTGATGAACATCATGCTGGTCGCCGTCGACGAGCGCATCCGCGAAATCGGCCTTCGTCGCGCACTGGGGGCGCGGCGGAGGCATATCCAGGCTCAGTTCATGGCCGAAGCATTGGTGCTGGCGGTGGCGGGCGGAGTCTTGGGTATCCTCCTCGCCTACGGCCTGTCCGCCGCCATCGGCACCCTTCCCTTCTATGGCCCCCTCTATGAAGATACCTCGGGCAAAGGCGATATCCACCTTCACATATCCTTGGGCACCATCGGAATATCCACGATCATTCTCGTGATCGTCGGAATCCTCAGCGGACTGGCACCCGCCCTCCGCGCTTCGCACCTGCATCCTGTGGAAGCCCTGCGGTATGAATGATGAACCTTCAACTTTGAAGTACGAATCTGGAGTTCAGCGGCACGCGTTCTAGGGCCGTCTTTCAGAACAGTGAGCCCTGCTCTCCCGCCACATCGGATTTCCTCGGCCAAAACACGCCGATTACGACCCAGGACTTGGGGTGCGCCAAAACGGTACCGACGTAAAAGTGAGTGTCGCGGTCGGGCGCGCACAACTGGTCGAAGAACTTCTGCTTTACCATCCTGCATGCCTCGTCCGTGGACCCACCGCCACCGACGCACTTCCAGTATAGGGCTCCGACCTCCCAATCCTCGATCATCATCTGGTGCGTGCCCATACACCGAGGGTCGTCGCATGAGAACTTGTACTGGAACTTGAACGGGACCTTCCTAGGCGGCTCCTTGCTGGCTTTGCGGTTCTCCCACAACCGCTGCTGCATCAGGGCCGCCTTGAACCCCGGCTTCCAGTCTGCCTCCGTGGGGGCTGAGACTAGGTCAAAGACTTTCTTGGGCCGGAAGATTCCCAAGGAAGTCCTGTCATGTTCTTGCTTTGCGTAAAGCTCCTCCATAGACTGTGAAGACTTCGTGAGAACATACCGAGCGCGTTTCGCCCAGTTGTGATCGGGCGACAGCGGCTCTCCGACGAGGCGTATGGAGTTGCAATCTGGGCGGTAGCTCTCCTTTCGCGAATCCCGTTGCGTATACTTCACCGCATCGACTTCGAGCCACTGATATTTCTTGTATTGCTGGCTGTACGGCAGGTCACGGAAGTTAATGGGGTATAAACGGATGAAGTCCCCGGCCTCGGTTACTCCAGCAGTGCACACTAATTCATCGTATTTGGAGGATGGTATGGGGTGAGTCTTGACGGTGATGAGAACCTTGAGATGCTCCGTCACTTTAGAGGTGGACTACCTTGAGGTTCGTCACACTGGCGAGACGGGCGGCCAGACGACTCCGGTGGCAGTTCACTGCCTCCTTCTCCATGCAGACCAGAACCGATGGTGAGGTGTTCATCAATTTTGCCACCCTGGCTATTTCGTCTGCCTTTGGCGGCAAAATCCGCTGCTCATAATACCAGAAGAGTTGCTGGAATTCAGAAGTAGTGTGAACCTCCTTACGTCGGTCTGAGGGGATGCCGAGTTCTGGACAATGGGTATATTGAAGGCCTAGCTTTCCGGCTAATGCGGAGAGAGCCCCCCCCGCGAAGCCGTATTTCCGGGACACTGGGTTCGCTCGCACATCAACAATTCGGCGAATTCCAGCCCGGAGGAGTCTATTCAAGAAACTGTCTACCGAACGGCCTTCGTAGCCCATCGTGTAAACAGCGATCGGCGCGCTCTGCGGTTTGAGCGCACCCGCCTGAACGAGGTCTGTCAGTTCGCTATTCGTGGCATACCACGGGTACCGGGCATATATATCCCTCAGCAGATTCCTTAGGTGAGTCATCCCGTACTTCGAGTAAATCACGCGCACCGCGCGCGCAGTATCACTGTCAACATGATTTGCTTCCTTCTTGCCGAGAGGAGTAGCGTAGATCGAGGAGTCGGTCGACTCGATGTAACCGTATGCCGTTAGAGATTCGATTTCGCGCTGAGCGGCGAACGAGTACGGACCAAACTTATATGGCAGGAATTCGTAAAACGTGGCGTCATCGCGCAGAAATGTCTCATTGCGCAACAAAAACACGTACTTTTGCATTTGTGTAGCAGAGATTGCAGTACCAGCGGCGGTGAGAAGCCTCAGGATTGTGCGTTGTCGTCGTAGCATAAATTGACTCCGATAGAATATCACGTTCGGACGGGCTGGCACACTCGGTCGTCTTTTAGCGTTTGCGATCCCCGAAGGCATGCCTCTCCGGCCCGGACGTATCGTCCGCGTCGGCGTGCCGTTTGCGAGCAGACGGAGTTAGGCTGTCAGCTCCTACTAGTCACTTGAGGAAATCGTCCCCACGAACCGCAGCACGCGCCAGCCCGCGAAAAGGGCTTTAGCCGACGCCGCCGCGCTCAAGGGGCCTGCGCGCTGTGGCTGGCAAGCTACATCCTCGCTGTCAACGGACGCATCCCGGGAAGTCGGCCCTTCCGGAGGCTCGGCTACGCTGCGAGCTTGACAATCTGCTCGGTTGCAGTCGCGAGCGAAGTGCCGGCCGACTCCCGCAACTGATTCTCGGCATGTATGAACGTCACATCGGTGAGTCCGATAAAACCGAGTATATGCCGCAAGTACGGCTCCTGAAAATCGTACTTCTCGGAGTGGGTTCCCTGGCCGTAAGCTCCCCCTCGCGAGGTAAGGACAAAAACCTTCTTGCCCGCAAGCAGGCCCTTGGGACCCTCTGCCCCATAGGTGACCGTCTTTCCGAGGCGCACTACCTGGTCGATCCATCCCTTGAGTGTGGACGAAATGCTGAAGTTGTACATCGGAGCGCCGATCACGATCACATCGGCGTTCAGGAGTTCACCGACCAGAGTGTCGGAAAGCGCAAGGGTCTGCCGCTGGGCCGGGGTTAGCTGGGAGGGATTGCTGCGCGAGGCCTCCACCCATTCATCGGTAATCTGCGGCAACGCAATCGCAGCAAGATCGCGTTCGATGACCTCGCCGCCGGGGTGGTGTTTGATCCAGGTCTCGGCATACTGGGCCGTCAACTTGCGAGAGACGGAATTGCGACGTGCGCTGGAATCGACCTTGAGCAGTCTCATGAAATCCTCCTTTTGTCGTTGTGTAGATCGCTTGATCGCCTACCATGGTTATTTTAAGTAACTGCTTGCTTTTGTAAAGTAGGCACCTTAAAGTAACCAAGTGAGGAGCAGAGATGCGACGTGACAGAGAACTGCCCAAGGCATGCCCTTTTCACGACTTGCTGGAGGTGCTTGCCCGCCCCTGGACCATGCATATCTTGTGGACATTGAGCACTCAGGGACCGACGCGCTTTGGAGAGCTGCGCCGGCACGTGGCGGGAATCTCCTCGCGCGTTCTGACCGAGCGTCTTCGCGTCCTGGAAGAGAAAGGCTTCGTGTTCCGGAATTACAAACCTACCATTCCACCCGCGGTAACGTACGGGATCACAAGCCGCATGAAAGACATCAGCAAGGTCCTTGACGAGTTGAACGAACTCGCGAAGAAGTGGCAACAAGAGGACGCCCACGTCCGCGCAAAGCCGGAAACCGGCAGAGCCAGCCCCCCATCCATACACTCCCACCAGCCTACTATTCGACAGACCACCCATCCCTGAACCAGGTCAGCGCCATTCGGCGGGATCGAGAGCGCGAGTTTGGAGAACCTTCGCGGCGCGCGAAGACCTCGCGCCACGGGCTTCCGGCCCGTGATCGGTCACGGCCAAGATGGCCGTGCCGCGATTGGGTTGTAGCTCCGCCGCGCGGTGGAGCTGGGCATGATGTTCGTATTCCGGCCCTGAAACGCATGCGTCGGGTGCAGTAAAAAGTGCTTGACATATGCCTATATGGGAATGTAATGTTGGCACATGGCACGCGCCACCACCACTTCGGATGCTTTCAACGCGGTCGCTGAACCCCGCCGTCGGGAAATATTGAATTACCTCGCGCTGCAGGATCGCCCGGTCGGGGATATTGTGGCAGCCCTCGGCATGGAACAACCTTCCGTCTCCAAGCACCTCCGCGTCCTGCGAGACGTCGGCCTTGTCCATGTGCGCCGCGATGGCCGCCAGAAGATCTATCGAACCAATGCGGAAGCGATCAAACCTCTTCACGAGTGGGCGAGTAGGTTCGAGCGCTTCTGGCAGCACCAACTGATCCGAATCAAGGAGCGCGCCGAGGAAAAGCGGGAGCCCTGAACGGAGTTCAAATCGGACATCAATTCAAGGAGGAATCATGATCCTGTCGGCAAAAATGATCGAGGATTTGACACTAAACATTTCTCAGGAAGTTCATGTCCATGCGTCGCTCGACAAGACGTTCGCCGCAATGCTCGACCAAATCGGACCTCACAACGAAGTGGAGGACGGCAAACCTATGCCGATGAAGATTGAGCCGTGGCCGGGTGGAAGATGGTACCGCGACCTGGGTGGCGACAACGGCCATCTCTGGGGACATGTACAGGCGATCAAACGACCGACGCTGCTCGAAATCAGCGGGCCCTTATTCGCATCGTACCCGTTTGTCTCGAACGTGCAATACCGGCTGACCGAGGTGGAGGGCGGAACTTTGATTACGTTCCGGCACACTGCGCTGGGATTCATTCAGGAGGATCACAGGGCGGGAGTAAGCAAAGGCTGGGCGTCGATCCTCGAGCGTATCCGCAAACGCGCCGAAACACAGTCGGCTTCAAGCAACGCGTGAGCTCGTTCGCGGCGCATCACCAGCGCGGCGCGAGGGAGGAACACATGTGTCCAGCGTGCATCACGACCCTGGTGGTGATTAGCAGCAGCGCGACGTCGGCAGGCGGTCTCGCGGCGCTGGTCATCAAGAAGTTCGGTGCAAAAACTGTCGCGGACAAAATCCCGACCCAAACTCAGTCAAAGGAGAATCGCCATGGCGAGTAGCAAGATGGAACTATCTCATCCGAAAGTCGTTTCGCCAGCCGAGTGGCTCGCGGCCCGCAAGGAGCACTTGGCCAAGGAAAAGGAATTCACGCGGCTCCGTGATGAGCTAAGCCGCCAGCGCCGCGAACTGCCGTGGGAGAAGGTGGAAAAGCAATATGTCTTCGACGGGCCCAATGGCAAGGAGACGCTCTCCGATCTCTTTGGTGGACGCAGCCAGCTTGTCGTCTACCACTTCATGTTCGGTCCCGGTTGGAAAGAGGGCTGCCCGAGCTGTTCGTATTTAGCAGACCATTTCGACGGCCCGACCATACACCTCGCGAACCGCGACGTTACGCTAGCGGTGGTTTCGCGCGCCACATGGCCGGAAATCGAAGCGTTCAAGAAGCGCATGGGCTGGCACTTCAAGTGGGTGTCGTCGTTCGGAAGCGATTTCAACTACGATTATCAAGTGTCGTTCAGCAAAGACGACAAGGCCAAGGGCGAGGTACTCTACAACTACGAACTGGGTGAATTCCCCAGCGAAGAAGCTCCTGGGGCGAGTGTGTTCTACAAAAACAACGCCAGCGATATCTTCCACACCTATTCGAGTTACGCCCGCGGCCTTGATATTTTGGTCGGCGCCTACAACTTTCTCGACCTCGTGCCGAAGGGCCGCGACGAAGACGGTTTGGCCTTTACGATGTCGTGGGTTCGCCACCATGATCGGTACAGCGAAGGTTACTTCGTCGATCCGGCCAAACTCTATGAGGCCCCTAAGAAAGCTGACGCAGGATGCTGCTCGGGGGAGAGCCGCTCGTGATCGTTCGCCGGCCACCGCACGTCGCCCTCCCCCGTGCGGTGGCCCACACAACAATGTCGCTGCAGCAATTTGATACGTTTGTCTTCTTCCAGCGCTAGGGAGCTTGGGTCCGGCCGCGGGTCCAAGTCCATTCGAATCTGATTGGCTGATTTGGACAGCAGTGACGATCTATCGCCAGTTTCCCTGGCTGGCGGGACTCATCACTCGAGTCGGCGGCACGACAAAAGTGATTTGCGCAGGTGGAGGCCACCGATTACATATCCCTCACGTTCCCTTACCCTTAAACAGGAAGATCAGCTCGATGATCAGAATGATCACAACCCCCACTTCCAGGACAAAGCCTCGGGCCTGGTGAAACTTTTCCACCATGAACTGGTAGAGCTCACCAGCGGTGCGGAGTTTCTGTTCAACGAGGTTCCGGTAGTCCGACACGCCGACTTTGGTAGCTGCCAGGCGATAGAGGCGGGCGTAGAACATGTCGCTCAGAAACTTGATCGCGTTGTCGATGCGCTCGGTCAATTCCGTGACCTCGAGGCGCAAGGCGTTCAGGCGTTCTGCTTCCCGGGCGAGCTTCCACCGCGATAGGAACCCTCCCCCCTTGTCGAGCGACCGGTAGACTCCCTCGAGCACCTGCGTGAGAACCGCATCGTAATGCCGAAATTCGAGAAGCTGCGTATTGGCGTATTCCAGCAGTTGAATGGTGGGCGCCGCGCCTTCCAGTGTGTCGTAGATTAGGGCGGCGGTCCAACCGGGGACGAGCAGATCGGTGGGATAATAGGAGATGCTCGATTGCAGAACCTCCTGGCGCTCAGCGTCAGACAGCGCGGTGGTCTCTCCCCGCACGATCTGGGCGATCTCACCACCGTGCAGAGCCAGTAGCTCGGCGGCGGTCGCGGGCCCGCCGCCCGCACCCGATGCCTCGCGCAGGTGGACGATGTAGTAGTCCTCCGTAGGCTGGTCCGCGTACGGCTTGACCAGCGCCCCGGCGACAACTTCCAGCCTCTGGCGGATGAGCTTCATGGCGCGGTCCTCGGCGCCGGGCCCGGCGATCCACCGGCTCGATTGTTCAACCAGGGAGGACCACTCCAATTCGAACTGGAGCTCGAGTTCGACGCTCACGACGCCGTAATCGTAGTACTTGACCTTCCCTTCAATGCGGCGGTGCGGCTCGATTTCAATTGGGGCGATCGTCTCCACTACGGGGGGCCGCTCGAAACGCACGTATTCCGGCGTGGGACGAGCGAAACTCGGGCTGCGCTCGGCGGGAACACCCAGGATGGTGCGGACGCGGTCGAGCAGGATGCTGTCCGCCACATCGCACATGATAAGGACTCGAAATGAACCACGAAGAGGCATTGAAGTTCCACGGCGCGGATGCACGAGACGGCGACAACCTGGCCGCGATGGGTCGCGGCAGGAGACAAGAATCTCATGCCTCCGCTCACGGCGGCAAGTCTGGCTTGCTGCCAGCCCGGCATTGAACTGGTTCGCCGCTTCGGATAAAGTGAGGATTCCAGCCTAACTCTAAACTCGTGCGAGGTGCAAATGCTGCTTCCTCTAACCCCCGTGCGGTTGAAACGACATGCGGCGCAAGTGTTTGGCGCCAAAGCCGGCATTGTATGCGGCGAGGACCGATTCACCTATTGCGCATTCGACGACCGCGCCGACCGGCTCTCTGCCGCGCTCCTGCGCCTGGGAGTGCAAAAAGGCGAGCGTGTCGCCTACCTAAGCTTCAATTGCCATCGCCTGCTGGAAGCCTACTATGGAGTGCCGCAGATCGGCGCCATTCTGCTGCCGATGAACATCCGCCTGTCTCCGGAAGAGCTGGGGTACATCCTGACTGATGCCGCCCCGCGCGTGCTCTGCTTCGACCCCGAATTGATACCCCTGGTCGAGGCTCTGCGGCCGTGCGCGCCGTCCGTCGAGCACTACATCTCTTTGCGCGATGCGAAGCCTGCCTGGGCCGAAGAAAAGTTCTATGATGAGTTGCTTGCTGCCTCGGAGCCCGCCGATATCGACTTCCGCGGAATCGATGAAAATTCCGTGGCCGAACTTTTCTACACCAGTGGCACGACCGCGTATCCCAAGGGGGTCATGCTCACGCACCGCAATCTCTACTTGCATGCCTTCTATACCGCCATAGGCCTGAGGGGCGCCGATCACGACGTGCATCTTTACACCGTGCCGCTTTTCCATGTGAACAGTTGGGGCGCGCCGCACATCTTCACCCTGCTTGGTGGGCGGCACGTGATGCTCCGCAAGTTTGACCCAACGACCGTGATGACGCTGATCCAGCGCGAGCGAGTCACGCGCCTGCAGATGGTTCCCGCCATGACCATCGCCCTCCTTAATCATCCGGATTTTCACCGTTACAACTTCGGCAGCTTGCGCGAAATTATGATCGGCGGCGCACCCGCCAACTCCGCGCTTATCCAAGAAATAGAAAGGAAAATCCCTGGTTGTACCGCCATGGGGGGTTACGGTCTCACCGAGACCTCGCCCGTCATCAGTATTGCTCGCATTAAGGAGCACCTCGCGGATAACTCCGGTGAGGAGAAACTCCGCCGCAAGGTGACGGCCGGCTACGCGCTGGCGGGCACAGAAATGCGCGTGGTCGATCTCGATGGACGTGACGTGGCGCCCGACCGCAAGCAGGTAGGTGAAATCGTGGTGCGCGGCGACGTCGTGATGGAAGGTTACTGGCGCCAACCGGAAGCTACGGCCGCCGCCATTCGAGACGGCTGGTTCCACACGGGCGACTTGGCCACAATCGATGAGGAAGGATACATTCTCATTGTCGATCGCTCCAAGGACATGATCCTAACAGGCGGCGAAAATGTGGCTTCGGCGGAAATTGAACGCGTCCTTTACGAGCACTCCGCGGTACTCGAATGCGCGGTCATCGCCATTCCGGACGACCAATGGGGAGAAGTCGCCCAGGCTGTTATTACACTTAAGCCCGGCCGCCAGACCAGCGCCGCCGAACTCGTGGACCATTGCCGAAAGCATCTGGCGGGATTCAAAATCCCCAAATCGATTGAATTTGCCGACGCCTTACCGAAAGGTGGAACGGGAAAAATCCTGAAGAAAGTTCTGCGCGAAAAATATTGGGCGGGCCGCGAGCGCCACGTCCATTGACCTGCTACAATCACGCCTTATGCCCTCTCAACCCGGCGCCATCGTGCCCGTTATGCAAGAGATGGAACCGCTAAAGCCCTACACGACTTTTAAGATTGGCGGACCTGCGCGGTACTTCGCCCGGGCCGCTTCGCCCGAGGAATTTCGCGGGGTCTTAGACTTGGCCGGCCAGCGCGGGCTGCCGCTCTTCGTCCTCGGTGGCGGCAGCAACATTCTGGTGAGTGACCGTGGCTTTGACGGCGTGGTCGTGCATCCGGCTTGCCGTGGGATCGAAATCCGCCATGAAGACGCCGAGGCGGTGATTCTGGACGTGAACGCCGCCGAAGAGTGGGACGACTTGGTGCGACACGCCGTGGAGCACAACTGGTGGGGCATTGAGAACCTCTCCCACATTCCCGGACAGGCGGGAGCGGCACTGGTGCAAAACATCGGCGCCTACGGACAGCAGGCGAGCGACGTCGTCCAGTCGGCGCGGGTGATCGAAGTTGCGGCGGGCGCTCCCCGAGTTCTGAACGCCGAGGATTGTGGATTTGGTTACCGGCGCAGTATCTTCAATACTTCCGCGCGAGGCGAACTTATCATTGTGGGGCTTACGCTCTGCCTCGCGAAGCACGGGCGCCCCCAGCTCGGTTATCCGGACCTACAGGCTCATTTCCAAGAGCTCAGTACCCAGCAGCCTTCACTCGCCGAAATCCGCCAGGCGATCATCACCATCCGCGATCGGAAATTTCCTTTCCCACGCGAGGAACGCGGCGGGAATGCCGGCTCATTCTTCAAGAATCTGTCGCTGGTGGAAGCCGAATACGAGATGCTGCGCGAAAAGATCCGGCGAGACTTTTCAGCGCCAGAGTTGGCGCGGCTGGAAGAGATACGGAATCGCTTGCCCTCGCGAGACCGGGTTAAAATTTCTACTGCTTTCTTGATTGACATCTGCGGCCTCAAGGGGCACCGTATCGGCGGCGCACAGGTGAATGAGTCCCAGCCTCTGGTGCTTCTCAACCAGGGAGGCGCGACGGCGCAAGATGTGATTGCCTTGGTCCAGCACGTCAGAAGGACAGTGCGCGCGCGAACCGGCATGGCCATCGCCATTGAGCCGGAACTCGTAGGTTTCAGCACGCAGGAAATGGCAGATATCGACGATATTGAAACAAATTAGTTTGCCCACCAACCGTGCCGTATTACTCATCCAGTCGCCCGGCAATCCCGCCTGCTGTCATGGGTAGCGGAATCTGCCGGATCTTGGCGAAGGATGGTTATTCAAGGACGCGACATGCTGACAAGTTCTTCGCTCTCACTGGATCTCAGAACTGCGCACTTCGCAAGCCAGGTTTTTGCTGGTCACTCGCCACTTGTCATTCGCCACTCTCTCGTTCTGGCGTTTGTCTGGCCCCAGCCGCTCGCGCCCGTGCGCAATCTCGGGATTTCCGCTCTCTTCGCCACTCTGCCGCTGGCTGTCGTCTTAATCATGATGGGCGGGCTGCGAAAGAGCGGAGCTTTATCAGCCGCGCTCGGTTTGGCGACGGCGTTCGTGCTTGCCCTTTTTGTATGGGGAATGCCTCTGCGATTGGCGGTTTTGAGTGGATTGTACGGGTTTGCCTATGCTGCCTGGCCAATCCTTTGGATGGTCTTTGCGGGCCTGTGGCTCTACAATCTTTCGGTCGATGTCGGCAATTTTGATTTACTGCGGCGATGGATCAGCGAACATGCCTCCGGCGACCCGTGCGTTCAAGTCATCCTGGTGGCGTTCTGTTTCGGCGCTTTGCTGGAAGGTACGTCCGGTTTTGGCACTCCCGTCGCCGTGGCAGGTTTTCTCCTGCTGGGCTTGGGCTTCACGCCGCGCAAGGCGGTCACCCTCGCCCTGATCGCTAATACCACGTCGGTGGCGTTCGGCGGGCTCGGAATCCCCATCGTGGCGTTGGCGGGTGTGACTGGGCTGAGCCTCATAAAGCTCTCCGCCATGGTGGGGCGGCAACTGGTTTTCCTATCTCTGATCCTGCCAGCCTACCTGGTTTTGGTCGTCGCCGGACGCAAGGGACTGAAGAGGGTATGGCCAATTGCCCTCGCAGGCGGCGTGAGCTTCGCGATGGCGCAGTTCGTCTGCTCCAATTACTGGGGACCCTACGCCGCAGGCATCGTCTCAGCTATATTCTCCACCGCATGCGTAGTGGGCTTTCTGCGCGTTTGGAAGCCTGCGCCACCTGCTGATGAAGGCGCGGCGAAAGTCAAAAGCCCACCCGCGCCGGAAGCCGGCCTGACCGGTAGGCAATCGCTCGCTGCCTGGGGACCCTGGGTGCTGCTGGCAGCCGTTATGGTGGCCTGGTCTTACTTTCACCTCATCCCCCACGGCCAGCAAAATCTACTCGTCCCTCTCTTGCACAACGCCGTCTTCCTCACGCTCTACAACAAACCCTACGCTGCCGTATTCCCCTTTCAGCCCCTGGCGGCGGGAACTGCGGGCGTGGTGGCAACACTCCTGACCGCCCTATTATTACGTGCCGCGCCGCGGGCTGTTGCCAAGTCCGGGATTAAAACTCTCCGTCAGCTTCGCATGCCCGCGCTGACCGTTGGGCTGATTGTTTCCTTGGCATATCTTTACAACTACTCCGGGATGGCCTATACGCTGGGCGCGTTCCTAGCGGGGTTGGGAAAGCTCTTCCCGTTGGCGAGCGGATTCCTGGGCTGGATTGCCTGCTTTCTCAGTGGTAGCGACACATCGGCCAATCTTCTGTTCGGAAACCTCCAGGTTGCTGCCGCTCATCAGATTGGAGTTAACCCCATCCTTCTGGCTGCCACCAATTCTTCCGGGGCGGTAACTGGAAAGATGATCTCTCCGCAGAATATAGCTGTAGGTGTTACTACCGTTGGGCTGGTGGGACATGAGGGGGACGTGGTGCGGTCCACCTTGGGCCACAGTCTGCTGCTGGCCCTGCTCCTCAGCCTGATTGCTTTGGCTCAAGCTTACTGGCTGGGTTGGATGATCCCCTGATGTCACCGAATCGCTCTGCGCTACGCGGTAATTCGCATTGAAAAACCAAGGTGGTTCGGCTACCCTGAGTGCGACTGGAAGGGCGGACATTGAACGCTGTCTTTTCGGCGGCCACTTTGCTAGCGTTCAAGTGTGGCAAGAAGTTCGCACGAGCAGCGGCTTGGGAGTGGTAATGGATTCACCGGCAACTTCGGTTTCTGTTGAGACCACAATCCGCAATCGACCTTCCACTCTTCGGGCGCTGATTGAAACGCTTCGCCCGCAGCAGTGGGTCAAGAATGGTTTCATCTTCGCCGCGCTCATTTTTTCCCAGAGCCTCATGCGCTGGGACCGCTGTCGGCTAGTCCTGCTGGCCACCATCGTGTTCTGCCTGGTTTCCAGCGCCACATACGTCCTGAATGACATCATGGACGCGCCAGAAGATCGCCACCATCCCGCCAAAAGCCGCAGGCCCATCGCCGCAGGCCGGCTCGACGCGAGGACGGCGGCTGTCGCCGGCACGATTTTGGGTAGTGTCGGCCTCATCGGAGCTTGGAGACTCAATAGCGGGTTCTTTGAAATCGTCGTGTCATATCTCGCGCTCAATATTCTCTACTCCACCTTTCTGAAACATGTCTTTCTCCTCGATGTGTTCATTGTGGCGGCAGGCTTTTTGTTTCGGGTGATTGCCGGCGGATTGGTGATTCGCGTTGCCATTTCCCCCTGGTTAATAGTTTGTACGACGCTGCTAGCGCTTTTCAT
Source organism: Terriglobia bacterium (assembly GCA_052139985.1). GTDB lineage: Bacteria > Acidobacteriota > Terriglobia > UBA7540 > UBA7540 > Bog-366. Next base: position 50,072 of record JBKQVI010000429.1, on the reverse strand, counting down.
TGCTCTCAGCAAACGCCGCCATGAACTGGTTCTATTGGGCCGACGAGCCTCTGTTCATCGGTCTATCCTGGCGGATTATTCGCCGTATTTTCTGGATCAGCTCATCAGTATCGTCACTGCCTCGACGGTGGTTTCGTACGCTCTCTACACCTTGTCGCCGGACGTCCAGAGCAAATTTCCTGGCAAGCGGTTGGAGATGACGATCCCATTTGTCTTGTTTGGTATTTTCCGATATCTCCATCTCATACACCATCGCGATCAAGGAGGGAACCCTACGCGGTCCCTGTTTACAGATCCTGTATTGCTATCCGTGGTGCTTCTATGGGCGTTGTCCGTCGTTTTGATCATTTACCTGTAGCCAAATGAATCCTGCCTTCTCAACCAGACCTCTCTCCGGCTGGGGCCGCTACCCGGTCGAATCGTGCCATGTCTTTCGGCCGGAAAAACGCAGCGAGCTGGCGGCCACGCTGGCTTCAGGCCTGCAGACTTCCTACATTCCTCGCGGACTTGGGCGCAGCTACGGTGACGCCGCGCTGAACGAAAATGGTGGTGTGATCTGGGACGTTCGGCTGAACCGTTTCCTTTCGTTCGACAGCGCCACCGGGGTGCTCGAATGCGAGAGTGGTGTGAGCCTCGCCGAGATCATTCAATACTTCCTTCCGCGTGGTTGGTTTCTGTCCGTGACGCCGGGAACCAAGTTTGTGACTGTGGGTGGAGCCATCGCGGCGGACATTCATGGCAAGAACCATCACAAAGAGGGATCTTTTTCCAACTTTGTTCTGGATATCCGCCTGCTCACTTCCTCGGGCGAAGTTTTGCTATGCTCGCCCAGTTCCAATCCCGAGATTTTCTGGGCCACAGTTGGCGGCATGGGTTTGACGGGGATCGTCCTGAGCGCGCGACTGCGGCTGCGGCGGGTAGATTCAGCTTACGTGTTCGTGGACTTTCACAAGGCCCCGAATCTCGAGGACGCTTTAGCCACGATGGACGCCTCCGACGAGAGGTATGATTACTCGGTGGCGTGGATCGACGGTCTGGCCACAGGCAAATCCATGGGCCGCAGCGTGCTGATGAGGGGAAACCACGCGGCGGCGGCTGAATTACCCTCACGAATTCGGCAGGCGCTTGCGGCTCCCACCATCCCCCAGTGGAATCTCTTCCTCGACTTCCCTTCGTGGATCTTGAACCGGCTCACCGTAAAGGCATTCAATACCGCCTACTATACCGTTCACCGCACAGCGCCGCGGCAACTGGTGAGTTTTGAAAAGTTCTTTTACCCGCTCGATGCCATCAACCAATGGAACCGGATGTACGGCAAGAGGGGTTTCGTCCAGTACCAGATTGCGCTTCCGCAGGCGAGCGGGCGCGCCGGTCTGGGCACGATCCTTGATCGGTTGGCGCGCTCCGGACGCGCGTCGTTCCTGGCCGTCCTCAAGCGCTTCGGCGACGCCGGCCCCGGGCTGCTTTCTTTTCCACTGCGCGGCTACACCTTGGCTCTGGATATCCCCGCCGCGCCTGGGCTTGTTCCCTTTCTCCATGACCTGGACCGGATGACTCTCGATCACGGCGGGCGAATCTATTTGGCGAAGGACGCCGTGTTGCGCGCGGAGGATTTTGCTGCCATGTACCCCAAGCTCGAAGCCTTCCGGGCTATCCAACGAAAGTTAGACCCAAGGGGACTATTTTCGTCGTCGCTGGCCCGAAGGCTGAAGATTGTCGATTGACGATTGTCGATTTTCGATTGGAAGTACTTCGGCATTAGCAGTCAGCGAGAGGCTCAATTGAAAACGGAGGACTGAATGCTGCTTCAATCAGCAATCGTCAATCGAAAATCGGCAATTAACGAGGGGTCGTCGTGCCGACTGTTCTAATCCTGGGCGCCAATGCCGGTATTGGCCGGGCAATGGCGGCGGAATTCGCCTTGCACCATTACGATCTTGTCCTCGCCGGCCGCGACCTGGAAGAACTCCAAATTCTCGCCGTCGACCTGAACCTGCGCCACTGCGTGAATGCCCGCGCCGAGAAAGTCGATGTGGCAGATTTCGACGCCCTGGAATCGGCTCTCGCGGCGTGCACCGCGGCTGGCGGCGATGCGCTGGAGGGAGTCGTTCTTTGCACCGGCTATCTGGGAGATACGGAATCGGCACGCAGGGATTTGAACGAAGCGGGAAGGATTCTGGACACCAACTTCACGGGACCGGTGCTTGCCCTGAATGTCCTAGCCAACCATTTTGAGCAGAAGAGGACGGGATTTATCTGCGCGCTCTCTTCCGTTGCGGGCGACCGCGGCCGCCAGAGCAATTACCTTTATGGATCGGCCAAAGGCGGACTAACCGTTTACCTTCAAGGCCTGCGCAACCGCTTGTACCACAGCGGCGTCCACGTCATCACCGTTAAACCCGGGTTCGTGGATACGCGCATGGTATTTGGAAAGGGGAATCTGCCCCTGGTGGCCTCTCCCGAGGCCGTGGCGCGCGACATTTACTATGCTGTGAAGCGCCGCAGGAATTTGGTTTACGTCCCGTGGTTCTGGCGGGTTATCATGGCCATCGTCCGTGCCGTCCCCGAGGACCTCTTCAAGAGGTTACGTACGTAATCTCATGAGTACACCTAGTTTGGATGCGTCCGTCCAGGCCCGCAGCGCGCCGCCAAAACCCCTACACCTAACTCGCCGCGATTGGGCGGCGATAGGGCTCCTTGTGGCTAGTCTCGTCGGCATGTTCTGGAAAGTCATTTTCACTTCCGAGATGTTCTTTTACCGCGACATCTGCAATTACACGTATCCCACCACTCAACTTATCCGCGAGCTCTGCCGCCAGGGCACACTTCCCTATTGGAATCCTTATCTGAATTACGGCCAACCCGTACTAGCAAACCCCAATCTGCTCTTCTTCTACCCGTACACACTGCTGATTATTCTTCTTCCTTTCGATCTCATCTTTACATTGCACTTTATTGTGCATTTCGCCCTCGCAGGGATCGGAACGTACCTGCTGGTGCGGGTCTGGGGACAGTCATATTTGGCGGCTTTCTTCGCAGCTTTTGTCTTTGTTTTCAGCGGGCAAATGCTCTCCCTGGGTAACTTATATAACACGGTTGCCTGCTGTGCTTGGATCCCCTGGGCATTGCTGGCAACTGACCGTGCACTGGAAAGCAGACACCTACGGTCTTGGGTTTTGCTCACCGTGGTTTTCGCGCTGCAATGGCTCGCTGCTGAACCGCTGACCATGATGGCGACGTTTGGCCTTTGCGTCGCCTACGCTTTCTATCGCTGCGGCGCACGGGACAGGCTTTGGTCCAAACCAAATTTCCGCCTGCTGGCGATTTTCTTCCTGGTAGGCTGCATGATGTTGCTTGCCTGTGCGGTGCAGTTCTTGTCGGCCGCTGACATGTTGAATCATTCTCACCGCGCCAACGGCCTGAGTTTCAACGGAATCACCACTTGGTCGATGAATCCATTATCCTTCCTGGAAATCCTCATACCGAATTTCTCCGGTTCCCCCCTGGCGGTCCCTCCCGGCTGGATTTGGCTGACATCGGATCGAAACTTCCCCTATAATCCCTCGAATTTCCTGGGGTTCGTGCCGCTTTTCTTTGCGTTGGTGGGCTGGGCGATGGGCGCCGACCGCCGCCGCAATTTCGTTGCCGGCGCAGCGGGGACTCTTCTGTTGCTTTCCTTCGGTCACTTCACTCCGGTCTTCGCCATGGTCCGCTTACTCTTGCCCCCGCTGGCCGTCGTGCGCTTTCCCATGAAGCTCCTTGTACACGTCACGTTTCTTCTGGCAATTCTCGCCGGGTGGGGATTCGATTCTTTGCGTCACGCGGTTCCGCCCTGGAAGGCTCGCAAACGCTTGACATTTCCGCTCCAAGTTTTCTTGGGCTGCACGGTCCTGATTCTGGGCCTAGCGTGGCTCGCGCCCGGTCTCATTATGTCGCCTGTTCGTTTAGCGCTCCGGCATCTCGGGGAAACCGCCTATTCCCTCGACAAGATTCCCGATTTTCTAGTTGCCGCGCTTCGCTTGCAGTTTCCCGGCTTGGCTGGATTCTGCTTGGGCGGGCTGGTGCTGGTCTCGGGCCTGGCACAGAGGAGGACGTGGGCGCGGCCAGGTGTGTATGTTTTTGCGCTGTTGGCCATGGGCCAATTGGTTCTGGTGAACTCCGAAGCGAACCCGACCGTGCCTAAAAGCTTCTACACGTACCGGCCTCCGGTACTGGACGAATTCAAGGAGCCACCTGGAACTTATCGCTTCCAATCGCTATGGCCAACTGCCCAAACATCCGGCGCCACGAATTTACAGACCTTCATCAATTTTCAATCCCTACGCGCCTTGGACGGCCTCCCGGAGATCGCGCAAGGAACTTTCCAGTCGCGTCTCCAACTCGCCGCCGGTTCCATGTATTACCGCGTGGAGGGAAGCATTAGCGTTGACACAGAGCGCTCGGCGCCGCCTTTTCTCTACGATGTTGAGATATACCTGGAACGCATGAAGTCGGACCTCTTGCGCTGCAATTGCCTGCTGGGCCGCACCAATGTGAAGTACATCCTTCGCCCCACACCCGCCGATTCCGCCGCCACTCGTGCAATCGGCGACGTCTTCAACGGATCTGTGGTGCCCAGCCGGTTGTACGAGGATCTGTGCTTTGTACCGCGCGCCTATGTGGCGGACAATTCCCTGTTTTCGATGAGTTCCCACGAGACGCTGGACCACCTAGCTTCGCTGGATTTTGACGCGCTCAACACGGTGATTCTTGCGGCGCCGCCGGGAACTGTAGCGCAGGGCTCGCTCTCCAGCCCTGCGGTCTTTCCGCCGCGCCGTGGCTTCGGCACCACGGACAAAGGCGAAATTACCCCCGCTCCAGCGCGGACAGGATCGGCCCCGGTGGAAGAGCCGCAGGGCCGGAAAGCGGGCCCTGCGCTACCAGCGGATAACGGCAGCGCGCCCGCCGGACAAGTCAAAATCGTGCATCGCGAGCCCAACTCCGTCATTTTACGGGCGCAACTCGCGCGTCCCGGTTATGTCGTCTTACTGGATCGATACGATCCCAATTGGCAAGCTACCCTCGACGGACGCCCTGCGCGCGTGCTCCGCGCCAACCAGATTTTCCGCGCCGTGTATGCAGGCCCTGGGCAACACGAGATTCGCTTCGACTACCATCAACATGGCCTGCGCTCCGGTCTGATCATCTCCCTCCTCACGCTGGCAACGCTGATTGTGCTCAGCTTCATTAATGTTGAAGTTTGAGAATCGGATGCTTCGCCGCTTTGCGCCATGGTGTGAAATCGTGTGGCATTTCACCTTCAGACGAGGAAGGCATTTTTACGCAAAGGCGCGAAGGCCCAAGAACCGTGCGGCACGCCGACCCTGGCCGGTCTTAACCTTCTGACTTCGGAGTTCGGACATTGGCCTCCGGACTTCTCTTCAACTCGTAAACCTCAAAGTCCGAGTAATTGAGGGCGGACTTGTATCGACTTCTCAAAAGATTAGCCAACGCGGGGTATGTGCGTAGGCGTTGTTCCGAATCCATCGTCGAGCCGGTAACTCCTAGATTCACATCCCCACGCTCCACGACGATATAGCGCGGGCGCTTTGTCTCCAATGTGCGGACCAATTCCTGACGCCAGCTCTTCGGGCCCCAGGGGGAGATCAGGACGTGATTGACTACAAACCGGCTAGGGTTTTGCCGTTGCGCCAGAAAGTTGATGAGAGGAGCAAATCCCCAGACATAGACTTCGTCCTCGGAGGTAGAATTCTTCTTCAGGAAGTTGATGACAGACAGTTGCCCGGAGAGCGTTCCGCTTGGGATCTGGTAGTAGTAGACTCTGTATGAAAGCTCCGGGTTTCGCCACCAGTCAGCTAAGAATTGATACTGCTGCACTACCCGTACACTCTCTTCTGCAAGCAACGAGAATCCGAGTAAGAAAAGCACTAACCACAGCATGGTTCGGGCTACTGTCCATCCGCGTTGTGCGAAGACCCACCGGACGTATTGGAAGCCATCCCAGGTCTTGACGCACACATATCCCCAGAACATCGAAAAGAAGGGATAGCAGGTTTCAAAAGCGTAGGGATGAAAACGGCCCTGCGAGGCCGTGGAAATATATCCGGCAATTGCGAACAAGAATGCGGGGGCAAGGAAACGCAGTTCGCGCCGTCTCCAGGCAATCAGCAAGCCGATCGCGGGCATGAATTCGGTCCAAAATCCCAAGTGATCTTGGGTTCGTTGGAGAGCGTGAATGAAATAGGCAAGGTTCCACTGGAAGGCTGTGGCGCCGTAACGGGGCAACACCTCAAGCTGAGCTTCTTTCATGGCCTGCCACGCGCCTTCAGCCCAGAAATACGCTATCACCCCGAGGACCACGAGGAGAAAGCCGGCTGCAACAATCGACATCCGTGCCAGCCAGTCTCTCCATGGAATCTCCATTCGCACGCGCGTCGATCCTTGATCCCACGCTTGGAAATCCAGAAACGGTATCAGCGCGAGGAAAGGGTAGAATGCGACGGCATTGTACTTCAGCCAAAACGCCGCGCCCAAAAAAAGACCTGCCGCCCAGTACCGTAAGTATCCGGCGAATGCCCGCTGCCAGAATGGCCGCGCGGCAGCCGGCGGCGCGGGGGTCCCTTCCTTTCCCGGAATGAGCACGAACCATGCAGCAAAAACGCAAAGCATCAAGAAGGTCTCGGCTTGGCCTGCATGGAGGTACCCTTGCCGGCAGTGCCGCACCGCGTTGAAGACCATCGCCAGGGCCGCCGCCGGCGTCCCCAGGAAGCGGCGGGCAAAGTAAAAGATGCAACAGGAAATTGCGAGCAGCCAGAAAATATCAACCGCCCCTGCGCACCACATCACGGGCCCGAACAGCTTCACGATGAGCGCATAGATGTAATAAATGCCAGGCGGCTTGATGTCCCAAAGATCGCGATAGGGAAGCTGACCCTTCAGGATGCCCTGACCGATGACGCAGAACACGCCTTGGTCATGCCAGAGAGGATAACGAAGGTTGGGGAGAGCTCGCAGGAACACAAAACCCAGCATTCCATAGAGCCAAGCACGCGGGCGTCTAGAACCCAACAAATTGGTAACCCCTACACCGGCATCTTTTCCGGAGTGACACTTTGCCACGCCAACCGGTGAGCCGGCTTAGGTAAGCAAGTGGGCTCCCTAATCTACAGTATTCCGGCTGCAGGGTACAAGGAGGAGGTACTCCGGCGATCGCCGCCCCGTTCGATTATGCGGGGTTCGACGGACGCCGACAAGGGCATCATAGGCCACCGGCCCAAGGTTCATTCGCTAGCACTGTCGTTACTGCACGCTTCGTAGTGGCGGTTGAAACTTCGTGCTAAACTGCCACCTCATCGCCTCAGGCCGGTCATCCAAGTGGATCCGCCAGAAGAAGCATGCTACGGACCTCCTGACGTATAGCGAAGACAGGAAGGGGCATTCTTAGAACGTAGCTGAAGTCGCGGGGGCGTTCCATGTTCTTCTTTTTCGAGTATGTTCTGGTGGCTGGCCTGATTCTGGCCACCTACTTTCTTCGCGGCTTCCCCTCCGGGTGGATTCAGACCGCGGAACAATTCCTGAGCCGCCTGGCAAGGAAACGCGCCCTCGCTGTCCTCCTGGTGGGCCTCTTGGCGCTAGCGATACGGGTTGCCCTGCTGCCCAACGTGCCCGTTCCTAAGCCGGGATTTCATGATGACTTTGGCTATCTCCTCGCTGCGGACACTTTCGCGCACGGCCGCCTGGCGAATCCGACTCACCCCATGTGGATTCACTTTGAGAGCATCTACATCAATCAGAAACCCACCTACATGCCGATGTACTATGCCGGCCAAGGCTTGGTAATGGCTCTGGGTCAAGTAATCGGACGGAATTATTGGCTAGGTGTGTGGCTCAGCGGTGCCGCCATGTGCGCAGCGATCTGTTGGATGCTGCAAGGATGGTTGCCGCCGGGCTGGGCGCTGCTGGGCGGGTTGTTGTCCATCATGCGGCTTGCCAGCTTCAGCTACTGGGTGAACAGCTACTGCGGAGGGCCACTCGCGGCAATCGGCGGAGCGCTTGTCCTGGGAGCGGTACCCAGAATTAAACGGCACTGGCGCCTGAGGGATGTTGTCTTCCTTGGCTTGGGGTTGGCCCTTCTGGCCAACACCCGGCCTTACGAGAGCCTGTTCTTCGGCATTCCAATCGCGATTGCAGCTCTGGTGTGGATTCTGGGCAAGGACTGCCCATCTTGGCGAGAATTGATACCACGAATTGTCCTGCCCTTGGGCCTGGTACTGGCCGCCACGATGGTAGGGATGGGCTACTTTTTTTGGAGAGTTACGGGCAGCCCCTTTCGCATTCCGTACCAGGTCAATCTCGACACCTACATTGCGGTGCCTTATTTTCCCTGGCAGCCTCTTAACCTCACCCATGTGTACCACCACCCGGTGCTGGAGCGGTTCTATTTGCATGGTTGGCAGATGTACGAATATAGCCTTGCTCATAAATCTCCCCTTGGGGCCCTGGCAACCAAGGCCTCAGGTTTCTACCGTTTCTTCGTGGGGCCGTTGTTGGCCCTGCCCCTGCTGGTGATGCTAGCCACCCACCCCTGGGAGTTTTTCCGGAAGTCGTTTACGGGCAAGACCGGCTTTTTGGTGGCAGTGTGCGGGGCCACTTCGATTGGCTTGGCGCTGCCCATCTTTTTCAGCCCCCATTACGCGGCGCCGATGACCGCTGCGACATATGCTCTGGTGTTGCAGGCCATGCGGTACCTGCGGCTGTGGCGTTGGCGCGGAAAGCGCGCCGGGCTTGGCATGGCGCGCGCGATTCCGGTCATATGCGTTGTCCTATTCCTGCTGCGCGCGGCCGCGCCGCAACTGCACATTCCCACCCCCGTCGAATGGAAGTACACTTGGGACTCCGAGCATTATCAAAACCTTGACCGTGCCAAGGCCTTGGCCCAATTGGAGGCATTACCAGGGGAGCAGCTCGTCATGGTGCGTTATAATCAATATCATGATTTGAATAATGAATGGGTGTATAACTGGGCGGATATCGACGCCGCCAAAATCGTGTGGGCGCGCGACATGGGCGACGCTGCCAATGGCGAGTTAATTCGCTATTTCCCGAAAAGATCTGTCTGGCTAGCGCAGCCGGACCTTGCGCCTCCCAGATTATCGCCCTACCCTGATCTTCCGGACCAGCGGGCTCCAGCGACTGCGCGTGCAAAGCCTTTGAATTGAGGCCGCGTTTATAGATCGAACGAGCTGCCGAAATGTATACCGCCATTTTTCAGGGTGCCAAAGCGGAAATGTGAAGTTAAACATATGGGCCCATACCGCCAATCGAAGGTACAATCGGCTAAACAGTATGGTTGATTCCGGCGGAACGCCAAGTTCAGAGCAATCCAACCAATCACGGGAAGAGCCCTCCGAATCCGTCGATGTTTCGGTGGTCATCCCCTGCCTGAACGAGGCGCAAACGATTGCCGATTGTGTGGACCGGGCCTTCGCAGGGTTACAGGCAGCGAAGGTTCGGGGAGAGGTCTTGGTGGTTGACAACGGTTCCACCGACGCCTCGGCCGAGATCGCCACCAAACACGGCGCGCGGGTCGTGCACGCGTCGGTCAAAGGTGTCGGGAGCGCATCACGCGTGGGAATTGCATCGGCGCAAGGCGAATTCATTATTCTGGGTGACGCTGACGGTAGCCATGATTTCTTGGAACTACCCCGCTTTGTGGCCAAGTGGCGTGAGGGTTATGAGTTTATCGTGGGCAACCGATTTCTGGGTCAGATTAAGAACGGTGCCATGCGCTGGCATCACCGGTACATTGGCACGCCCGCGCTCTCCGCGCTCCTAAACCTCTTTTTTCGTTCCGGTGTCGGGGACATCAACTGTGGAATGCGGGGCCTAACCAAGCGCGTTTTTGGCCGTCTGGACCTTCGGACAACAGGTTTTGAATTCTGCTCTGAATCTCTTATCAAAGCGGCGAAGCTTGGCGTCCGAATAGCCGAGGTCCCAATCACAGCGTGGCCTGACCGGCGAGGGCGTCCGCCGCACCTTCGAACCTTCCACGACGGTTGGCGCCACTTGCGATTTATCCTGCTATATGCCCCCGACTGGCTATTCCTTCTCCCCGGCAGTTTGCTCTTTGCCGGGGGCATTGGCTTAGTCTTGTGGCTGCTGCCTGGCCCCCGCAACGCAGGCGGGGTTGGGCTGGACATTCACACCATGTCCTTGGCCATGATGCTCGCGATGTTAGGAGCGCACATCGTCTCCATCGGCATGTTCGTGAAGGTCTTTTGCTACACAGAAAGGTTTTCCCGTCACCAACCCTCGCTAGTGAAATGGTTGAAGAGCGTCAAGTTGGAACACGGCTTGCTGGTGGGCACCGCGATGGCGCTGGCAGGCTTCGCGGGCGACGCGGTCATATTCTCGCAGTGGGCGGATAGCGGCTTCGGCAAGCTCCAACCCGTTCGGACTGTGTTTTTCTGCTCGCTCTCCCTTTTCCTCGGCATCGAGGTGCTGTTTTCTTCAGTGTTTCTCAGCATGTTGGGTATAAACCGGGACACGTATATCGGAGATTAGAGCAAGCTGGAGGCGGCAGCGCGAACCGCGCCTCTCACCGGTCCATGGCGTGCGGATTATCGCTTTTGCTGTTCGAGAAAGCAAGCATAGTAGTTCGTAAGTCCGAGCGGTTCCCATTTGGTCCCGGATGCCGCTGGGGGCGGCGGGGTAGGTGTCAGAATTGCCTTTGCGCCGCTTCTTGCAATCGCTTCAATCACTTGGAATTGCGTAGAGGGGGCCGCTGCAAAAAAGCGATCTCGGCGGTTCACTTGCGCAATGACCTGTGCTCTTGCGAGGCGCGCCACAAAGGGCAAGTCAGCCCCCGCGGGATCCTTGGCAATCACCGCAACTTTATCTCCCGGCCGGATTCCCAATTCTTTGAGAGCCATGGCAGCCTCCCAGTATGCCGGTTCAGCGCTCGTCCAGGCGATCGGGTTTTGGACTACGTGCGACACTACTGACAGAACGCTCGTCGCGACAATGCTGATGATTACTATCGCAGTCGACCGCCCGAGGCGTTTGGAAGAGGGAAGCCAAATCCCTGAGAATGCCGCTAACCACAGAATCAAAACGAATGGAGCAATGTAACGATAGAGTACAAGGACGAGCGCATATAAGCCCAGGGCCGATAACCCAGGAAGTACGAGAGGCCAGTTTGCCGCTGCGCGCTTAACGCACATCAGACGCCTTGGTGCCAGTAGATAAAGTACGCATAAGCCAACTGTGACGTTAAGCTGAAGAGAAAGGCTCAAGCACAACCGGCTGTAAGACAGTACTCCCCGCATCACTGCCGACGCTTGACGCCGGAGATCGAAATGGGACTTGAGGCCATCCTGCCAATAAGACGGATCGTACCAAAATGGATACGTCCCGCCAACGGGCCCTGCGAGCAGATAGGTGGCGGGCATATCGAAAATCCTATTAACCCGATGCACCAACTCCCCGCTAGCCGCAGGTTCGATGTCGTCAACGCCCTGGACAGAAAAGGATGCCAGGCAATTCAGCTTCCCGCTATCGCCGGGAAACAGAAAATCGACGCCGTTTACGCACCCGGCATAATTCAGTTTTCCGCTGTCCCCGAAGGTCAACCGCCCCTTTGCGCCGGAAATTGCGGCTATGAATGGAGCGGCGATGACCACGAAAACGAGAGCCGATAGGGCCACGCGCGGCCCCAACTTGCGTAGGCGTCCAGAGGAGAACAGCGCTACTGCGAGAACGACAAAGGCTAATGGAAACATGACAGCTTTGGCCAGATAAGCAAATCCCAGAACTACCCCCAGCAGCACGAAGGAGCCGCGCAGAGCCGTTCCGGCGCGGATTTGCAATATTAGAGCTAAAGCCATATAAACAAACCCGGCAACACACATGTCGGGACTGACCACTCCGACGGTAATCAGGACCAAGGATGTCCAGATGAAGAGGCTGTACCCCAATGCCCACCACGCCCATTCTGGCAGAGTCACCTCGTCCGGTTGACCAAACTCTTTCTCTGACGCCAGGCAAATGTGGATGAATTTGCTGAGGAAGAAATCAAAGCAGGCAAGCGTCCCCACGTAAATCAGGAAATTCACGAGGTGGACGAGGGGGTATTCCCAGTAGGGCGAAGGCTTTAAGACCTTCAGAAATAGGCCGAGAATCCATGAATAGAAGGGACTCCACAGAGCATTGATGGCCATGTGCCAGTCGCCCCGCCAGTACGCGTCGCCCATATCTAAATAGGATATCCCGTCGGCGTTCATGGTGAAGCGAGTGGCCCACGCGTCCGCTGCGCCTAGAACAACAGCCACGCACCAAAATGAATATCTCAAGAACGAAATTCTCAGCGCTCTTTGGTTTGCACCTGTTTCCGTCGTTGTCATATTTTAGCTAAATGCCGAGCGCCGCCTCGCGGGGCCGGCCAAGGCATCGCCGGGGCCACCAATTGCCGCATCCCGGGATAAGACTTTCAGCCATTCCGAGTTAGCAAACGATTCTACCGGGGAAATTCCCAATGCGTTCCTACATGCTAAAGATGCACGTCCGTTGGCGTTTTGCTCTAAGGCATACGCTATTGTTGCATCGGTGATATCGAGCTCCCCAATAGGTGGACTTTCCGACAGCGCAACGGTGCCGCAACCCACTGCGCAGGCGGCTCCAGCAAGCTTCCGCGCAGCAGGTTTTCCTTGGCGAATTGATATCGGTCCGGGTGAAGCTGTAGTGTCCCAGCTCCTGTGGCTTCGTCCGCGTGAATCCCGTCCGGCACAATCCGCTCCAAACTCCTCGAATCGATGCTGTTACGGGCGTCAGTCATTCAGCAGCCCCAGGACGCTCCGAGTAGTACCGCACGTTGGTTCCATGAGCCAAGTCCTTTTCTCTAGAGGACATCCCTTTCAGCGCGTCGGTAGGCTGTGTGCGGGGTCCTCTGGCGCGACTTGTGACAGCTTGGGAGGTTCGTCATCCGCTTCGAGCAGAAACACCTGACGGCCACGGAAGTAATGTATGAGATCTTGGTTCTGGGCCGGGTCCATATCTCGTGCCCACACAACCTTGGCAGCGTCGATGTCGGCCGCATTGTAGACCCATTCCTCAAAGATGTCGTGATTTGGCGTGTAGCGCACGATGACCAGTTGGCGTCCTGGAAGTCGCTCGAGCGCTGCCAACATATCAGCCCGGCCGAAACTCTTCCGAGCCGTTTGGTCCCACGCCGCCACATAGGAAATGGGAAGAGTTATATGCAGCGGTTGGGCGGCAAGGCGGAGCCCGAATGTCAGAACGCAGACCACAGGTATGGACCGTGTCAGGAACAGTCCCACGGGTTTCCTACCCCACCGCCAAAGTTGCAGTTCCCGCATTGCCAGCAGTACCAGCGCCAGTATCAAGCCGGTGATTGGGGAGGCGTAATGGGGCTCGCAGTACGTTTCCAAAGCGAGAGCCACCAGGTACGCCGCAAAGGCAATCAGCAGGAATCGAGTTCTCCCGCTAATTCGGCGCCAGGATCGGCGCAACTTCAGCAGCCCCAGGCAAATAATCAATTCGGCGAGTGGGGTAGCGTAATGCGGCTCCCACAGCGATTCCAGGGCGACAGCTACCAGGAACGCCGCACCGACTATCAGCAGGAAGCGTGTTCGCTTGCTGAGATGACGCCAGGAGAAACCTTTGGGGAACAGGAAGATCAGCATGAGGGGGGGCAGGGTTAATGCGGGCCCTAGAAAAAAAGGCCATAGCCGAGCGGCCTTGAACGAGAGACCCGCCAGTGACCGGGCCCGATAGTACGCCAAAGGCATCTGCCGGGCAAACATCTCCCGTATGATTGCATGGTGGTACTGGGGCTCAGGTCTGAGTTTTTGCCAAATCATGTAAGGCACCACCGCGTTAGCTTCCAGATCGACTTGATACGGAAGGCGCAAGGGGTTGCCCGTCACGCGCCAGTTGTAATAGGCCATGGCGCTGCCGGTGAGAACCAGCACGAGGGCGAGCGGCGCCACAACGCGCCAGAAAACCACTTGTAGCGGGGGCCGATCTTTCTTTAGTATCCAAATCAGAAGCGCGACGGCGATTGGCAGGCTGAAGGCAAACCCTTCGTAGGGACGGCTATTGGCCAGAATCGCCAGGCCAGCGCCCATGATCAACGCTTGCTTGAGCTGCGGCGCGCGGCGGATTCGCGGCAGCGCCCCCAAAACCAACGCGCCCCCAATCGCCGCCGGCACCCCTCCCCAATAACTATTGTCCCAATAACTAATCGTCCCGTAACGCAAAACAGCGAGCAACCCTCCCAGCATCGCCCAGCCCGCCGGTAACCACCCTTGCAACATCCAGCAGATGGCCGCACACATCACGCCCACCCAAAACCATACTCCCCAGAAAGGGTGGCCGGCGATCACCTTTCCGCTAGCCAGAATCATTCCTTGCGCCGGTTGAGCGAAACACTGGTAGGTGGGCTGTTGCATGACGCTCGACGTTTCGAAATGTACCCACATGGGATGGGAGGGGTTTGTAAGGCGTCCGTGAGCATAGGTGTCCGCGGCGAGTAGGTAGCCGAATTCGTCATGGACATTAGGCTGGGGGATTGGGAAAAGCGGAAGTAAGGCGGCGCGTAGGCCCAAGGAGGTCAGTCCTACGAAGAGCACAGCCCAAGTCCGCTGTCGGGCGAGCCCCAGAAAGTGGCGCTCCACGGTGGCAAAAAAATTCGACGCGAAGGTGGGAACAGCGAACGCCACGATCACCGCCGCGAGGATGAAGCAACATTCGATCTTAAGCATTCTGAGTAATGCTCCGCGGTCGGCAATCGCTAGCTCTCTTGCATAGCAACCCGGTTAATTTGGTGCAACTGGTGACCTTCCCGCGACGGGCGTCCTTTACCTTCTCATCCCGAATTGGTCCTTAAGGCGATTGCGAGTATACACCGGGTTGCCTTCAATATGGCCCTCCGATCTCAACAAAAGCGTCGCTACCTCATTTGACTTGCGCGGTACGCTTGCTACCATAATTGACCAAATGGACTTACGGGTGCATGTTCAGGCTGGTGCATGTTCAGGCTTGACGGCAAGAAAAACTTCGCAGTCACGCCGGCGTCTGGAGTTTCTACATTTTCAAGCGGCGGCGGCGTACCCCCGGGGGACATCACGGATTGGTGACAAACTGCCAAGCGGCAGCCGGTTGCGGAGGTCGGAGCGTTGACCGGCTATTCTTTCGCATCGCGCTTAGGCCCAACGCCCCCAACCCAAGGAACCCTGAGTCCGAGTGCTGGGGAAACGGGTTGGCGCCCCGCTCGATCGCCATAGGGCGACATTCCAGGTCCTGATTCCTCAAACCCCGTTTGGGAATCCGAAGGTGATGGGCCATTTATCCGAAGCGACTACACGTCAAAGTGGTCGATGGGTGCGGGGCAATCAGACAATTCGAGGGTGGCGCATACATCGCCTCTCATGTATGTGGCACCCACGTAAGCCACTTCCAACGTTTCTTTATAGGCAAGGCAGGAGCGGGCTGTGGAGCGCCGTCGCCGTCTTGTCCGTAAACAGGACAGATTGTCTCTTGACAAAACGAGCCAATGGGTATAGGCTATATTCGCGATGAAGGTTTGGTGCGGCACGGCACCTACGAAAATTTCCCCACCTCGCGAGCGTGCTCTCGAAACCAGCAAAAAGATGTTAAAAATGAAGGTTGCTCCCAATAGTTGATTGAAAACAAAGGGGCAGAAAAAGTGCTCCCAATATGTTGATGAAACTAAACGAGTTACCAAATTTTCAAGATAAGCTACTGAAATCAAATGAGATACAGGAAATTTCGGTGGGCGGGATATAACGTTTCCGCACAGAAATGACTGGCATGGGTAACAAAACCCAAAGCGAGTTGGTCAAGGGTCTGGGAGTATTCGGCGCCACCTCCGTGGTTGCCGGCACCATGATCGGAACTGCGATTTTCGTGGTTCCCGGCATCATGCTGCAACAAGTCGGCACGCCCGCAATGGTGTTGGTGGTGTGGGCGGCTGCGGGTGTCCTGAGCCTTTTCGGGGCGCTTAGCTATGCGGAACTGGGCGCGGCGATGCCGGAAGCGGGCGGCGAATTCGTCTACATGCACCGCGCCTATGGTCCGCTGTTCGGATTCCTCTACGGCTGGACGCAATTCATCATTGCCAAGACGGCCTCGATTGCCGCGATCGCTACGGGTTTTGCGATCTACCTCGCCTACTTCTTCCCCCGCTTGCGTAATACGTTGTGGGAAGGCTCTCTCCGTCTGGGCGGCCACAGCTTGGAATTGCGCCTGACGGGCCTTCAGCTTGGCGCGACGCTGATGGTGTTGCTGCTTTCGGGGTTGAACATTCTAGGCGTACGCCGCAGCGGCGCCGTGCAGACGCTGTTCACCGCTTCCAAACTGCTGGTGCTGGCCGTCCTCATCGTGTTGGGCCTCACCTACGGTCACGGTTCGTGGCAGGGATTCCGGCCATTTATCGCGGAGGGCGGGCACGGCGGCCTGCTGACGGCATTTGGTGTGGCCACAGTTTCAGCGCTTTGGGCTTACGATGGGTGGAATAATCTCAGCATGGTGGCGGGTGAAGTCAAGAATCCCCAACGCAATGTTCCGCTGGCTCTGATTGGCGGTGCACTGCTGGTGCTCATTGTCTATCTCCTGGTCAACCTCGCTTACTTTTACGTGCTGCCGGCGTCCCAGGTTCTGGGCACGAACACCGTGGCGTCCGACGCCGCGCGCCGCTTTCTGGGCAGCGGAGGGGGGGCATTTATTGCCGTGGGCGTCATGATTTCCACCTTCGCCACGCTGAACGGGTCGATTCTGGCGGGCTCGCGGGTTCCCTACGCCACGGCGCGCGAGGGCCTTTTCCCGGCCGCTCTGGGCGCCGTAAATCCCCGCTTCCACACGCCTGCCGTGTCCTTGGTCTGGCAGGCCGTCATCGCGGGATTATTCACCCTGACGGGAGGGTACCAGGCGCTTTACACGAAAGCGATTTTCTCCGAATTCCTCTTTTACGCCATCTGCACCGCCGGCGTTTTCGTGCTGCGGCGGCGACGGCCCGACCTGCCGCGCCCGTACCGGACATGGGGGTATCCCCTCATTCCCGCGATCTTTGTAATTCTCGCTGTCTGCCTGCTGGTGAATACGTTTTGGCAGCAACGCGCCGACTCCCTATGGGGTGTGGTGCTGGTGGGCAGCGGCATCCCCGCATACTGGATCTGGAAGGCATGGACTCGTCACACTTCGTAAACCACGGCGTCGGGCGAATTGCGCCGTCCATTTTGCGCGTAGCGCTTGCGCTGTTCTGGCTCTCGCCCTATGGACTTGCTGCGCCGAAGCCGCGGCGCCACGTGCAGCCTCCCTCCGTAATGTCGGAAGAGGCCGCCCTCGCGACTGCGCGCAGGCACGTGCTGACCGCCAGCCCTTTGGCGATGTTCTATTACGTCAACGACTCTTCGGGCCAGGCTTCTCTACAAGCGCACGCCGAGGCCATGACTCTGCTCGGTCCGCAGTGCTTTGAACTCGACCGCGCCGGAACGCTGCATGGGCAAACTCCCGCGAAGGTTCTCGAATTGGCGCGGAGTGCGGGCCTGCCCCTGATGCCGCTGGTCAAGAATCCGGGCTTCGACCGCGCGACGGCGCACGCACTGCTGCACAACGCTCAAGCGCAGGCGCGCGCCGCGACCCGGTTGGCGCAGCTCGCAGAGCAGGACCGGTACGTAGGTTGGCAACTCGATTTCGAGGGCATCGATCCCGCGGACAAGCTTGCGTACTCACGCTTCGTGGCGCGGGTGGCATCCCGCTTGCATCACGACCACCGACTCCTGAGCGTGGCGGTGGTGCCGCGTTTTTCCGACTCGTTTCCCGGCCGCTCGGGAGCGAGGTTTTACACCGGTGAGTGGGGAGCGGCGTTCGACTACCGCAGCCTCGGGCGGGTAGCCGATTTCCTCGTGCTCATGGCCTATGATCAACATACTCCCTTGACGCCGCCCGGCCCTGTAGGCGGCTACGACTGGGTGAGGGCTGCCATCGACTACACTGTCCGGCGCGTGCCCCCCGCAAAGCTTTTGCTTGGCCTTCCCTTCTATGGACGGGAGTGGACTGAAACTTCCGGCGGCACTGCAGTGCATAGCCTCGCCTACAAGGACCTGAAGCCTTTCCTTGAAGAACCCGACAGCGACCAGCATTGGGACGATGTCCTTCGGACCACTTGGTTCCAACTGCGCGAGGGTGAAACGCTGCGCACCGCGTGGTTTGACGACGCCCGCAGCCTGCGCGCGAAAATGGCGCTGGTGCCGCTGTATCACCTGCGTGGATATGCAGCCTGGCGGCTGGGGGTGGAAGACCCGGAGTTTTGGCAGCCGGAGGGGCAACGATCGGTGACCAGTGGCGAGTGATTCGCGGATAGTTCAGCGGGTCTTCCGCGGCGCCTTCGAGTTGTGGCACGGCCATCTTGGCCGTGTCGGGTCACGGGGCGTCCGGCAGAGTGCTCCGCGCTTTCCGGGCCCCAATAGTATTCCGGAACAAGGTGACCCATCCGCTTCAAAGCGAGGCGCTCAATGCCTTTGACGCGACCTCACATCGGAGAGAAACCATGCGAGCCTGTGCGATCGCTTGTTTAAGCGTTGTGGCTTTCATATGGTCGGCGGCCGTCGCTCCCGCCGCGGAGCATACCTGGATTGTCTCCTCGCCCGGAGATCTCGACGAGCGCCTGAATCGGCAACTCGAAGTCTTGGCAGTGCAGGACCAGGCGCTGATCCGATTCATAAAACCTAGTGAAGAACCGCCGCGAGCGGTTCCGGCGACCGGTGGACTGACCATTGAACTGCGCCAGGAAGAGAGTGCCGAAGCCTTCCTCAACAAACTCAAAAACGACGCAGGCTCGACCGCCATCGTACCCACGTTAGAGCTCGCCCGGGAAGGTTGCATTGTCGAGGTCTTCTACCCGCGCGCCGCAGTCCCCAGCCGCATGCGCATCACCGCAACAACCTCGCAAGGCTTGCACAATGCATTGCTGCGAATTCCGGATTTATTGGCACTGGCGCCGTCGAATCTTTCGGGCCAACTCATCCCCCACCCACAGTCTGTGCGAATCGAGAAGAATGGCACCTCCGCCGTCATCGCGGATTTCCCTTCTTTCGCAGAGCGCGGAGTGGTCGAGGGCTTTTACGGTACCCCCTGGACCCATCAAAACCGCATCGACATCTTGCGCTTCGAAGGGGCGCATGGAATGAACGTGTACTACTATGCCCCCAAAGACGATCCCTACCATCGCAAGCTCTGGCGCGATCCCTACCCACCCGAAGCGCAGAAGCGCTTGGGTGAACTTGTCGATGCCGCGCACCGGAATTTTGTGGATTTCTGCTTTGCCATCAGCCCCGGACTTACAATGGCATACTCCAGCGATCGTGACTTCGAGGTGTTGACTAACAAGCTCGATGGCGTCGGCAAGCTGGGCGTTTCTTGCTTTGCCCTTTTCCTCGACGACGTGCCGCAGGATTTGCAGGACCCGCAGGACCGGGCACAATTCAAAACCCTCGCGCAGGCGCATGTTTTCCTGACGAACAAACTCTACAAACACTTAAAGGAGCGGTCTGCAGCGAATCGCCTGGTTCTGACGCCCACGACCTACACGAACGAATGGGGCAATCGCGACTACATTAAGGAGTTGGGCGCGGGCGTTGATCCCGACGTGCCCATCGTCTGGACAGGGCCCATGGTCTATTCTCCTGCCATCAACGTGGAACAGGCACGTGAATGGAGCGGCTACATTCATCGCCCGCCGATGATTTGGGATAACTTCCCTGTAAACGATGGCGCGCGATGGTGCCGCTTCTTGGGGCCACTCATTGGGCGCGATCCGCATCTGCCGAGCATCGCGCACGGCCTCGTTTCCAATCCCATGATCGAGCCGCGTGCGTCGATGATTCCGCTCCAAACTATTGCCGACTACCTTTGGAATGCCGCGGCGTACGATCCGGCGCAATCGGAAACCCACGCGGTAGTAAGCCAATATGGCCAAGACGCGCCGGGGCTGCTCGCGCCGTTCTTGAAGATTTATGGAACGTACTACTGGGAAGATGGGGATTTCACCGCGTTGTTCAAAGAGCGCCGCCAGCCCATGGACGTAGCGAAAATGCAATCGCAACTGGCAGAATTGGATTCGGCGCTCGAGCGTCTGCGTTACCATCGGCGTCTAGCGCCCTTGCTCGAGGAAACTGCGCCGGCGGTGAAGCGCACCGAAGAGCGGCTGGGCGAGGTCAAGGCTGATCCCGCTTTCCGGCATCTGCCCGATGGCAAACTTCAATGGGATGAAAACTACGAGGCGCTGTCCGCCTATCGCTTGAGCCAATCCCCCAACTTGGACGGCGACTTTTCCAAGTGGGAAAGCGGTCCGGTGTACCGGCTGGATGAGCGCACGCAAGTGGCGGCGGGCAGCGAAGCTTGGAAAGGTCCGCACGACCTATCCGCGCGGGTGGCGCTGGCATGGGACGATAGCTTCCTCTACGTGGGCGTCGATGTCGTAGACCCCGACATCTATCAACCCTTCTTCGCGCGCGGTATTGAGAACGGCGACACCTTCGCACTCACGCTGGAAGCCGGCTTCCGCAGGAACTTCCTGGCCACGGAACCCACTGGAGATGAGTACGCACTCTACTTCAGCCCCGGCAATTTCGCGGGCGTCAAACCCAGCATTTTCTCCGACGAAGATTATCTGCCGACGAGGCCATTCCCGCACAATTACATGCAGGAGATTTACGCCGCTTGGAAAAGGACCAGCAAGGGCTATTCAGGAGACATCGGTATTCCCGTAACGTTTTTCGAAGGTGGAAAGTTCGCGCCGGGTTACGAATTGGGATTGGCGTTTAGCACCACGAAAGCAATCCGCCCCACTCGGCCCACGAATGCCGAGGACTTGGGAAGGATAGTATTGCAGTCAAAGAAGGACCGCCTGTTTCGCGCGACTACCGGGAACCCATCGTCGTTTCCACGGGTGGTACTGGTCGAGGGGAAGCTCTAGGCCGTAACCTAGGGTGACCTTTGGGAACGTGCGGCGAGACCCACTACGTCCCGCTTCCCTCAGCCGTTTTCTTCTCCAGCGCGGGGATGAGGTACTGGGTCACGAAGCGCTCGTATTGGGTTTGCACCTCAGAGCTTATGGCAGTTGTTCCCAGCGCGCCGTCTGCGACCGGCTCAAAATAAACGTCACCCACTTTGCCAAAGGAGCCGGGATCGGTCTTGGTGAACTTCGCGCTGTCGTTTTCGGCAAATTCGTAAATTTGCTTGGGAGTGTAAGCCTTCAATTGCTCGGGTGTAACTTGGCCGACCGTCCGCACGTAGATGCGAAGTTTCCCAAATGCCCGGTCCTTACTGTACTCTACGCGGAGGACGTGCTGTTGTGGTTGGCCGGGGTTTTTGGGATCGTTGGCCACATCAGCCAGCAGATAGAAGTCATCCAGCTTCCCGTTGTATTTTGAATCCAGGAGGCTGTAGAGGCGAAAGGTCGGATCGTCAGAACTGACCTGTGGAGACTTATCTTTCGCGCCCAGCCGTCCAACTCCGCCGCCCAGCAGCAGGAGCGTAAGGACAGTACTCATGCCAGTAACGAGCAAACGCATGCTAGTTCGCATGGTGCCTCCCCGAAGGTGTAGACCTGAAATGGCGATGACCTTCCCAGTGGCCAATTGCATGGGACCTTCCGGGGAAGATACTATCCCCCTGCAGAGCATAAAACAATACCAGAATTCTCGAATTGTTACTGCGTTGTTGAAGGAGCAGCAAGTCACAACTCAACAGACCTTTTAGCCGCTGAATTCGGCTCTTTTCCCGGGAACTTGCACGATGAACCGGGGCAATTTCATTAATCCCCTAATCAATACAGGGGCGATCAAGGTGAACTCTTGCACACAGCGTCCAAGCAGTCTGGCATTCTGCGCCCTGAAAAGGTTACAATATCAACTCATCATAAAATTGGCCGGAGGAAGCACCAATGGACATCCACATTGAAGCGGGGAGGGATGTGAAGAACCACTGGGTTGAAGTAACGGTCAAGGGAGGAGCGGAACGGCAAGTCGCGATGGTCACCACCGTTCTGGACGGATTCTCAATCGGCAACGATAATGTGTGCCCGCCTGAGGACTCGTACCGGCGGGCGTGGTCGCAAGTGGGGACGGGCGCGCCGAATCAAACTCATGAAGTTGTGGTGACGGCGGTCGATGACAAGGGGAATCAATCGTCCGCGTCGAAGACCTGGCAAGACTAGCGGGGCTTGTCTCCGGAGGCCTGACATCCATCGCGATTTGTGGAGAAAGACTCAATCGAAACCCTGCGTCGTCGGGGCCTCCGGGTTGAGAAATCAAACCATTCCCGGTGGAAATCTGATAAAAATGTTATGGCTATAACCCACGACCCATACAACTTAGAATTCAGGGAGGCAACACATGGCGGAGGACTTGACGCTGCAAGCGGCCGAACGGATTGTGGCGGCAGCGAAGCAGAAAGCGGCGGAAATCAAAACGCAAATGGACATCGCGGTAGTTGACGCGGGAGGCAATCTTAAGGCCTTTGCCCGCATGGACGGAGCTTGGCTGGGCAGTATCGACATCGCGCAGCGCAAAGCGCGAACCGCCCGGTGGTTCGACATGGACACGGGTGTGATCGGCACACTGTCGCAGCCGGGCGGGCCGCTCTTTGGCATTGAGCACTCGAACGGCGGGCTTATCACCTTTCCGGGTGGCGTGCCCCTCAAGAAAGCGAACGGCGAAATTGTGGGCGCCATTGGTGTCAGCGGCAGCACGGTGGAAAACGATCACGCCGTTGCCACGGCCGGCGCCGCCGCCCTTGAGAAGTAACTGCATTCGGTAGTTCGCGAGGCTGAACGTAAGCCTCCAATGAGCCTTCGGAGCCAGAGCTGTTTCACCGTGAGCATCGAACTCCAAGGCAGGGAGAACGTGCGTTAGCCCCGCCCCTTCTTCGTTGAGGTGGCGCAAGAGGGGGAACCGCTCTCCTAAAGCTACAAGGCTTGTAGACTCGAAAATCGTCGGGCTCAAACTCGATATTGAAAACCTAAATGGAAGGTCAATTTCATGCACGACGGCGAGTGTGCATCGCCAATGCACGCACGAGGCGGCATTAAATTGACTGGCCACCCCAATCTCTGGCAGGAGGTCAAGATCATCTTGAAAGCTACCCTACGCATCCTTGCGGCTTCCCTGGGAATGTGCGCCGTGATATCTCTTTGCTTGTTTTCGGCAGCGCCGGCGCCGGATTCGAGTTTCCACAACGCTCCGGCATCAGTCCGATCAATGAAGAATCCCTACGCAGGCCAGCAACTCGCATCCGCCCGCTCGGCCTACCATGTCCGCTGCGCGAACTGTCACGGCGAAAGCGGGCAGGGATCGGGAAATGTCCCTTCCTTGGCCCATGGACCAGCTCAGTCCGCAAGTGACGGTGAACTCTTCTGGTATATCACCAAGGGCGACGTAGGCAACGGCATGCCGTCCTGGGAGACGTTGTCGGCGGAAGAAAGGTGGCAGATCGTCAACTACCTCCGCGTCCTCGGCGGTTCCAGACCCGGTTCTGCCCCTCTGCGCACTTCACCCGCGCAAGCCGCCGCGACGGGCCTGAACGCGCCACCGCCCAGCCCTCCCTTCACCGACTACCGTTTCGAGAAGCCCGGTACGATTCGCAAGATCACGTTGAACGATCTGCCCGCTCCCTTCGCCACGTCGTCGGCAGGCAATGGTCCGGAAGTCGTGCCGCGCCCGGAGAACGCATGGCCGCAGGTTCTTCCCGGCTTCAAAGTGGAGCAATACGCGACCGGGCTCAATAATCCCCGCCTGATTCGCAGGGCGCCCAATGGCGATCTTTTCGTCGCCGAAAGCGAACCGGGTGACATTCGCGTCTATCGGGGAATCACCGCTGATAGCAAGCCCGTGCAGGCGGAAATGTTCGTCACCGGTTTGAACCAGCCTTTTGGCATCAACTTTTATCCGCCGGGCCCGGATCCGCAGTGGATTTATGTCGGGAACACGGACTCGGTGGTGCGTTTCCCTTATCAGAATGGAGACCTGAAAGCCCGCGGCCCGGCGGAGCATCTTGCCGACCTTCCCCACGGCGGCGGCCATATAACGCGCGACATTCAGTTCTCGCCCGATGGCAAGAAGATGTTCGTCTCCGTGGGTTCGGCTTCGAATGTGGACGATACCGACACGACACCGGCGGAGAAGAATCGAGCGGATGTTCTCGAGTTCAACCCGGACGGCTCGGCGATGCGAGTTTACGCCTACGGCATCCGCAATTGTGTCGGTCTGGCCGTCAACTCGCAGACCGGTGAGCTGTGGTGTTCGGTGAACGAACGCGACGCGCTGGGCGACAATCTGGTTCCGGACTACATCACCCATGTTCAGGACGGAGGTTTCTACGGTTGGCCGTGGTGGTATATGGGCGGCCACCAGGACCCGCGGCACGAGGGCAAGCATCCTGAGCTGAAAGACAAAGTCATCACTCCCGACGTGATCCTGCATCCGCACAATGCTTCGCTGGAAATGACTTTCTACGATGGCAAACAATTCCCGGCGGAATATCAGGGCGATATTTTTGCCTGCGAACATGGATCGTGGAATCGATCGGTGCGCGTGGGTTATGAGCTGATTCGCGTGCCGCTGCACCAGACCGGCCACGCGAGCGGCGAATATGAGGACTTCATGACGGGATTCGTGGTGGACAATGGGCACGTTTGGGGCCGCCCGGTGGGAGTCGCCGTCGCTCCCGATGGCTCGCTGCTGGTCACCGATGACGGATCGAATTCCATCTGGCGAGTTAGCTACACGGGGAAGTGAGTGCGGTTTGCGAATCGTCATCGTAGAGAGCGCCCGACCTGCGGGCAAAGGCCAGGCCTGCACATTGGCGCGCAAAACACCACCATCCCCGTAGCGCCGCACGTCCGATTAGCCCGTCGGCGCAAGCGACTTTTGCGTATCGCCCGGCTGCTCGGCGGGAGCGATCTCGCTGAGCTTACGGAGGTCAAGCACCATTTCACCCTCGGCGTCGGGCTCGAAGGCGGGGACAAAGTGAGCTCCCCAGACCAATTCATCGTGGCGGTAGGAGAAGCGCGCGTGCACCGTCTGGAAGAACGTGTCGTCGAAAGCCTTAATCAGAACCAAAAACTCCACCTGACGTTGCGCGAGATATTCCGGGCTTCGGCCCCAGAGGGGACTAGCCTCGTCAATGGGATGAACGATCGTCCAGGAGAGCGGCAGGAACTGAATGATGCGGCGTTCCAATGGCAGGGTAATGTACTTCCGGTGTAGGCCGTGGTCCGAGGGTTCAACGGTGCTCATCATCACGCGCGCTTCCACTTCCATCAAGTTGTTGCTGCGCCGGTTGGCCACACGTAATTGCAGGCTGGTTCCCGATTGATAGGGCGCCACCACCATCTGTTTGCTAAAGGCCAGGCGGGCCGCGGGCCGCGAAAATCGGCCAAACAGCAGTCCGGTGCCAATGGCAAGCACCATCAATCCCAGCAGGGCCTGGAACGATGCCACCAAGCTGGTCAGAAAACCGTCCGGAGAGATTCGGCCGTACCCCACTGTGGTGAAGGTCTGCGCACTGAAGAAGAAGGCGCTCAGAAAGCGGCTGAGCGCAGTGCTGGTGTCCGCGCCCTCCAGGTGCTGGACGCCGATCTTCAGATAGATGAACGCGAACGCCACGTTGGCCACGACGAATCCGCCGAAGAGCAACGCCGAGAACACCGGCCACGAGGCGTTGATCATAAACAGATAGGGGTGAATATCGCGCCAGGTGGTCCCGCGCCGTCGAACGTTGAATTGCCCGTTCGGATTGATGATTCGGCGCAAGTCGCCGCGGTATTTCTCCGTAAAGCCCGGGTCAAACGACGGCTTGTTCATATCTTACCGGTATTGAATGAGGAATGTGGTCCCGCTCGACCCAGCGTGATGGCGCTACCAGCCACTTAGGGTTGTTGCCCTTACCGTCTTCTGTGACCTATTCCCTATCACTTGTTCTTAAGGAACGTGCCCTCTTCCAGCTCCTCGAAAGCTTGGCGGAGCTGCTCTTGCGTGTTCATGACAATTGGGCCGTACCACGCGACGGGTTCCTCGAGGGGTTTCCCCGAAACCAGCAAGAAGCGGATCCCATCGTCTCCAGCCTGCACCATGACCTCATCGCCGCGGTCAAAGAGGATCAGCGAGCGGTTGTCCGCATCCGTGGGAGGGTGCGTGTCCGCCCATCCCACCGATTCCGTGGGAACGGCGAGCGGCCCTGAGGCGTTGCAAAACTTCCCCTTTCCCGAGAAAACATAGGCGAAAGCGTGGCGCGTAGTTTCAACCGGCAAGGTCTTCCTCTTGCCGGGCGGTACAGAGACATCGAGATAGACGGGGTCTGCGGCAACGCCGTCCACGGGGCCGGTCTTCCCCCAAAACTCGCCGCACACGATGCGCACCCGCGTGCCATCGTCGTCCTGGACCTCGGGGATATCAGGCGCTTTGACTTCCTGATAGCGTGGTGGGGTCATCTTCAGGCTCGATGGCAAGTTCCCCCACAACTGGAATCCGTGCATGCGTCCCGCCACGTCGCCCTTGGGCATTTCCTGGTGAATAATGCCGCTGCCCGCCGTCATCCACTGCACATCGCCCGCGGCGATGGCGCCTTGATTTCCCAAGCTATCGCCGTGCTCCACCGTACCGGCGAGAACATAGGTAATGGTCTCAATGCCGCGATGAGGATGCCACGGAAAGCCGGCGAGATAATCCTGTGGAATGTCGTTGCGGAAGTCGTCCAGAAGCAGGAACGGGTCGAAATCCGAGGTATTTCCAAAACCAAACGCACGGCGCAGGTGCACGCCCGCGCCCTCCAACGTGGGTTTAGACCGGACAAGCCGCTTAATGGGTCGAAGTGACATTGTGACCTCCAGAACTGAAGTGTACCTT
The DNA here is from genome assembly GCA_052139985.1 of Terriglobia bacterium. Taxonomy (GTDB): domain Bacteria; phylum Acidobacteriota; class Terriglobia; order UBA7540; family UBA7540; genus Bog-366. The sequence goes on along the minus strand of JBKQVI010000429.1, from coordinate 23,130 downwards.
GTTTGGCCCTGCTCTGCCAGCACTCGGTACTGTCCTAATTTCAATCTGCAGCGGTGAGTTTATCTCGCCATATCGCGGCGTAACGCCGCTTCTACACCATACAGGCGGCGGCCTCAAACCGTGGGGATTTGTACGGGCACGCCATAGCGTGCCCGTATAAGGAATGCAAATTGTTTGGAAAGGAAACAAGAGTTTTCGCGCACCTCGTGGGGCCGAACGGCGTTCGGCCCGCGGCCAGCGCCGCTGGCCCCTACGGGTTGCGTTGCGGCTCCGCCGCGCAATTCGCGCCTCACATCGTCCGAAGTTTTGGCCAGCGGCGGAGAATACGGGCTCGTTCGTCTCAACGATAACCGCCCGCAATCATCAGGGTTTCTCCGCTGATCCAAGCGGAGTCTGAGGAGGCAAAGAATACGGCCGCGGGAGCAACGTCCTCCGGCTGACCGATGCGCCCAAGCGGAGTAGCGGCTTCAACCTGCTTCCGCATGTCGCTTTCCGCGAACCCGGCGGCATGCCATCCCTCGGTTTCCACCATGCCAGGATTAATGGCATTCACGCGAATCTTGCGCGGGCCCAGTTCCTTGGCCAGGGACTTGGTCACGGAATCCACCGCCGCCTTGGTAGCGCTGTAGATCGACGCATTGGGAGGGTTCAGGGTGCTGACGACCGAGCTGATATTCACGATGCTGCCGCCCTCCGGGCTGAAGTGCTTCGCCGCTTCCTGGGAAGTGAGGATTAGACCGAGGACATTGAGGTCGAATTGTTTGTAGAAATTCCCTTCCGTAATGCCTTCGAGCGGAGAGAACTCGTAAATTCCCGCATTGTTGATCAGGATGTCGAGCTTGCCAAAAGCCTTCTGGGTTTCGGCAAATAGATGCCCGATTTCCGGCTGTTTTGAAACGTCCGCTTTCACAGCCAGGGCCTTGCCTCCCTTGCCCGTAATTTCGGCAACGACTCGATCAGCGCCCTCTTTGCTGGTGGCATAGTTTACGACTACCGCAGCGCCTTCCGCCGCCAGATGCTTGGCGATGGAAGCGCCGATCCCCTTGGATGCCCCAGTGACGATTGCTACCTTGCCTTCAAGTTTCTTCGACATGAAATACCTCCTTGGCCGGTACTTTTGTACCGTACAGTAAGGATGTTGCCAACTAACCGAAGGATACAAAGTTTCTTACCGGTTGGTACGAAAGGGCGTATCATGGACGGCTATGAAGCGTAGAGAATCGCCCCGGCACATAGGCCGCCCCCGCGCTTTCGACATCGATAAAGCGCTGGACTGCGCGGTGCGTGTGTTTCGGCAAAGGGGTTTCGAGGGCGCATCGCTTTCCGATCTGACCCAGGCCATGGGCATCAACCGGCCGAGCCTCTATGCGGCGTTTGGCGATAAGGAAGCGCTGTTCCGCAAGGCGCTCGATCGCTACTTCGAGGGTCCGGCTGCCAATTTGCACGAAGCTCTGCAACAACCTACAGCGCGCGCCGTGGTGGAACGGATGTTGCGTGGGGCCGCGGTTTTGCAAACCGCTCCCGGTAATCCTCCCGGGTGTCTCACCGTGCAAGGCGCAATGGCGTGTGGCCGGATCGCCGAACCCATCCGGCAGGAGCTCATCAGCCGCCGCGAGGAAATTGAAGCCGCATTGCGCGAGCGCCTGAAGCGTGCCAGGTCCGAGGGTGACTTGCCGTCTGAATCAAACCCCGCTGACCTCGCGCGCTACGTCGCCACCGTAATCCTGGGGATGGCGGTCCAGGCCGCCGGCGGTGCAACCCGCGCCGAGCTGGAACGCGTTGTCAGGACGGCGCTACGCGCTTGGCCGGAGTCATCTTGATCTTGATAGGCCGCGCGGGCGACGAAGCGCGGCGCGAATAACGAGACGGTGCTGGCAACGGGCCGAAAGGGCGGAGCCCTTTCGCAGAGCAAAGGGCGAAGCCCCAATTAATGCCGCGGCTGCTCGCTAATGTGAATAAGAGTGAAAAAGTATTGGGCGCGATTGGGGATCACGCCGTGTGAGGGAGTAGACGAATGAAGGTCGTTCTTTTCGGCGCGTCAGGGATGGTGGGCCAAGGCGTTTTGCGCGAATGCCTGCTTGATCCTGAAGTTACGAAGGTGCTTTCGGTCGTGCGCAGCAGGACCGGACAGCAACACCCGAAGCTGCGCGAAATCGTCCACAAGGATTTTTTCGACTTCTCTTCGCTGGAATCGGAACTGGCAGAGCTAGACGCCTGCTTCTTTTGCCTCGGCGTCTCGTCCGCGGGCATGTCCGAAGAAAAGTATCGACGCGTGACGTACGACATCACCCTCGCTGCGGCGCAGACTTTGGTGAAGATCAACCGTGACATGACGTTCATTTATGTTTCCGGAGCGGGCACAGACAGTTCCGAGCATGGCCGCACGATGTGGGCGAGGGTGAAGGGCCAGACGGAAAACGCCTTGCTCCGCTTGCCTTTCAAGGCAGCCTATATGTTCCGGCCCGGAGTGATTGTGCCGCTTCACGGCATCAAGTCGAGAACCATGCTCTATCGTCTTCCCTATGCCGTCTTGGGCCCGATCCTGCCGCTGTTGAAGCGCCTCTTTCCGAAGTATGTCACCACGACCGAAAACCTCGGACGCGCGATGCTCGTCGCCGCCAAACGGGGCGCGCCGAAACCAGTCCTCGAAAGCTCGGACATCAACAAACTCTAATGTCGGAACGGGTGTAGCGCGGACCTGTTCTGTAGGTCCGCGCTGTGGAGTCTGTACATTTGCGTGCGATCCCGATTCGTGTTGAGAGCGGAGTAACAACTGTCATCCTGAGCCCCGAGTTGTTGATCGGGGCGAAGGACCCCCGTAGTTTGCTCCGCTGACGATACCAGGATACTACCGGGGTCCTTCGCCCAAAAAAACGGGGCTCAGGATGACAGTGCAACGATTCGTGTTCTAAAACGAATTCCGCGTTGAGGGCAGGGAACGAGCAGACTGCGGAGCGAAAAAGGAAGGGCCAATTCGCAACACCACGGCCCCTCAAATATTGAAACTCCAGAGCCGCGGATCTGCTCTGAAGGTCGCGCTGCCAATGCAAAAAGCCGTCAGGTGCCTACTGGCCGGAAGTGAGGGCTTTCAGGTAGCGGTAGTAGAAATCGACACCCTGATAGAACGAGTCCACGCGGACACGCTCGTCGCGCCCGTGGGCGCGTACGTCGTTCATGTCAACGGCCACACCGGAAATACCATACGTGGGCATGCCTGCGGCGTTCGTGTAGACACCGTCCGAGGCACCCGTTGACATAGTGGGGATTACGGGCGTTCCCGGCCACATTTCTCCGGCAACTTTCTCCAGGGTCTGCATCACGTCGGGCCGCAACTTGACCGGCGCCAGGGCGGCGGCGTTCGGAGCACTATCGAGAACGCGGCCACTATTGTCGACATAGCTAACTTCCACCTTGGGGTCGGCGAATACGCGGACGAGGGTTTGCCGCACTTCCTCTCGTGTGTGTCCGGGCAGAATGCGGCAGTTGACGTTGGCCTCGGCGCTTTGGGGCAAGGCGTTGTTGGCGTGTCCCCCTTCCAGCCGCGTGGCCACGCACGTGGTGCGCAGTGTCGCATTATTGAGCGGGTCCAGGGAAAGGCGCGCCGCCGCGGCAGGATCGGGCGGGCTGTTCAGAATCGCACGCATGTCCGCCGCCTCCTGGCCGGATTCTATCGAGGCCATGCGCTCAAAGTAGGCCCGCGTGACGGCGTTTAACTCCAGGGGAAATTGAAATTGCTCCAGGCGGCCCAGCGCATCGGTGAGGTGGTAGATGGCATTATCCGGCTTCGGCAAGGAACTGTGCCCGCCCGGGTTGGTTGCCCGCACCTGAAAATCCGCGTAGAGCTTTTCGCTAGCGTCCATCGAGATGATGACGGGCTTGCCGTTCTCGGTGTCCACGCCGCCCCCATCGGCATTGAGCACGAATTCGGCATCGATCAGGTCGCGATGATTTTTTATGAGCCAGTCCACGCCGTTTGACTTCCCACCCTCCTCGTCGGCAGTCAACGCCAGAATGAGGTCACGGTCCGGCTTGAACCCTTCCCGCTTCAGGCGAATGAACTCGGTGACCCAAATAGCGTCGTCGCTCTTCATGTCCTGCGTGCCGCGGCCGTAGTAGTAGCCGTCTTTTTCCAGAAACTGGAAAGGGTCAGTGGTCCAGTCGGAGCGGCGCGCCTCCACCACGTCAAGATGGCCGATCAGCAAGACCGGCCGGTGCGCGCCCGTGCCGTGCAGACGAGCCACCATGTTGCCCTTGCGGGGATTCGGACCTAGCACCACCACATCGCTTGCCGGAAGGCCGGCGTCGCGCAGGCGTTGCGCCATAGCCTCCGCGGCTGCGGTGGTGCTGCCCACGGAGTCCGTGGTGTTGATCTCGATCAGTTGTTTGAAAATGTCGTGCGATAATTCCCGCGTTCCGGGATCAGTTTGCGCCAGCAGGACGGAGCCACTAAATGCCAGTGACATCGCGGCAAGAAAAATGCTTCGAACGGGATGATTGTGCATCGCGGCATTATATCAAAGCGGGGCCGCGGCCACGGCTGCGAATCAACACCTTCAACGCTTACTGAAAGGGCCATCGAGTGGTGACTTCCCGTGAATCCCGCTGGTGTCAGATGCAGTGCTTATCTGCCGGCGTAACTTCACGCCAAGAATTGTCACTAAAGTGAAACTCGACCCGATATACTAGTCCGCGCATTTCCACTCTGCCGGCAAGCGCCCCGGCGAAAGTGAATCGTGAATCCCCTGGTGAGTAGAGCAAATGAAGAAACTGGGAATCCTTCTTTCCGGTCGCGGTTCGAACTTTGAAGCGATCGCCCGCAACGTGCAGGCGGGCAAGATTCCGGCGGAAATTGCCGTGGTGATCGGCAACAAGCAGGAAGCGTCGGGCCTTGTGCGGGCGAAGGAGATGGGACTGGAAATCCGCTTCATCCCCTCGAAGGGTAAAGAGCGCGAAGCATTCGATCGCGAAGTGGTGGCAGTCCTAAAAGAATTCCAGGTTGATTTGGTTTGCCTCGCGGGTTTCATGCGCATTCTCAGCCCTTACTTCGTGCGGGAATTTCCGCGCCGGATACTGAACATCCATCCGGCCTTGCTCCCTTCCTTTCCGGGCGAAGACGCACAGCGGCAGGCGCTGGTACATGGGGTTAAATTCACCGGGTGCACTGTGCACCTCGTAGACGAAGGCATGGACACCGGACCCATCGTGTGCCAGGCCGTGGTGCCGGTGCGCGATGTTGATACCGAAGAAACGCTATCGGCCCGTATCCTCCAGGAAGAGCATCGTATCTATTCCGAAGCGATTTGCCTGCTCCTCGAAGACAAGGTGCGCTTCCAAGGCCGGCGGGTGCTGCGAAAGTAACCTCCGTCCTTGGAGTGGCGGCCAATCCGTGGAAGTGATACACTATCGTGTGTAATCCAATGGCCATCAAAACTAGAGTTAACGTCACCTTTGACCCAGAAACCTTGCGGCTTGCGGATCGGGAAGCCCGCAGGCACAAGACTTCACGTAGCAGTTTTATACGTACCGCAATTCGGGCCGTCGCCTCCGAGCACGAACAGCAGCAGGCCGATGCGGCCTTGCTCGAACGGCAAAGGAAAGCCGTCGCGACCATGGACCGCTTCGCGCAAAAGGCCGGAGACTGGCCAGCAGTCGAAATTCTCCACGCATGGAGATACCGGTTGCATGGCGGCAAGAAGTGATCGCGGACCTTACCAGAACCCGATACGTTGTCGACACTTCTGTTGTTCTCAAATGGTTTGTGCAAAACAACGAAGGCGATTGGCAGCAGGCTCGGGAATTGCGCGAAGCCTATATCCAGAAGCGCTGCATTCTGAGCTGCCCGGAGTTTCTTGCGCTCGAGCTTGCCAACGCTCTGAAGACCGGGCGCAAATTCACCGCCGCTGAAATTAATCTCATTTCAGAATCGTTTCGGGGGCTTGGTCTGGTCCTGGAAAAGTTGCAATGGCCAACTTTGGAGAAGGCGGTTGAATTGGCGGCCGCGCACAGTACGGCGGTCGACGATGCCTATTTCTTGGCGTCTGCGATCGAATCAAGGAGCATCTTGGTAACGGCAGATGAACTGTTCGCACGCAAGGTCGGCAAACATTCCAATCTGACATCGCTTCGCCAACTCCGGCTGCCGGCCTGAGCGCGAGACTTAGTCCTATTAACCTTCGATTCCTATGACCCTTGACGAACAACTCGCTTATCTCACCAAAGGCGCGGAAGAAACGATCCGCGTAGAAGAACTCAAGGCCAAGCTGGAGCGCTCGGCGAAGAGCGGCAAGCCGCTGCGAGTGAAGGCAGGCTTTGACCCGACGGCGCCGGACATCCATCTGGGCCATACGGTGCTGATCCGCAAGCTCAAACATTTTCAGGATCTCGGCCACACGGTGATCTTTCTGATTGGCGATTTTACCGGCATGATCGGCGACCCCTCCGGTCGGAACGTGACTCGTCCGCCTCTGACGCCGGAGGAGATTGCCGCGAATGCGGACACTTACAAGAAGCAGGTCTTCAAAATTCTCGACCCGCACAAGACCGTGGTGGACTTCAACAACCGCTGGCACAGCAAGCTGACAGGGCGGGACTGGGTAACGCTGTGCTCCAAATACACCGTGGCGCGGATGCTGGAACGCGACGACTTTGCCAACCGCATGAAAGAACAGCGGCCGATTTCCATGCACGAACTGCTCTATCCGCTCTCGCAGGCGTACGATTCCGTGGCGTTGGAAGCGGATGTGGAACTCGGGGGAACTGACCAGAAATTCAATCTGCTCGTCGGGCGCTCCATCCAACCGGAATACGGGCAAGAGCCGCAGGTCATCATGACCATGCCCATCCTGGAAGGGCTCGACGGCGTGCAAAAGATGTCAAAGTCGCTGGGCAATTACGTGGGCATCAATGAGCCGCCCGCGGAGATGTTCGGTAAGCTGATGTCAATCTCGGACGAGATGATGTGGCGGTATTATCTTCTGCTCACCGATCTGACGCCGTTTGAAATTGAGAACTTGAAGGCATCGGTGGCGAGCGGAAAGAGTCACCCCCTGGAAGTCAAGAAAGCCCTGGCACGTCGCATCATCGCGGATTTTCACAGTGCCGGCGCTGCGGAGCAGGCGCAAAGGGATTTCGAGGCGAAATTCCGAAGCAAGGGTGTCGATCCGAACGCCCCCGTACTCAATGCGGTGGGCGCAGTTTGCCGGTTTGACACCTGGCTTGCGGATGAACTGAAATTGTGTAAGTCCAAGAGCGACGCTCAGCGCCAAATCAAGGCGGGCGCTGTATCCCTGGCAGCGGGCGATCTGGATAATCCCGTCTGGAAAAAGGTCACCGACCCGGTGGCGGAGTTTGATCCATCGGTCTTTCCTCGCGACGAGGACTATCTCGACATCGTTTTCAAAGTCGGCCGCAAACAAACCCGAGTGAGATTCAACTTCCCGCCAAAGTGACGTGAAGATTCACCACTCCTTGACTTCCCCGTTTCAATTCTGCATTCTTCTCACGCGCACCCGTGAGAATCATCATTCTATTCAACCCTTCCGCGAGGCGTGGCCAAGCGCGCCGCCTGCTCAGTCGTGCCCTCGCAGTCTTCCGTCAGCAGAATGTTCGATTTGATGTCCGCGAGAGCCATAGCTCGCAGCACCTGATGGAGCTGGCGCGATCAGCGAGCGAAGAAAAGCCTGACCTCATCGTCTCCGCCGGCGGTGATGGAACTCACCACTACGTCATCAACGGACTACAAAAATCGGAAGTCCCTCTGGGATTGCTGCCGATGGGCACCGGCAACGACTTCGCGAAAGCGGTGGGCATGCCGAACGATGTGCACGCTGCGGCCGTTACTCTGCTGAGGAGTCACGTGCGCGAAATCGATCTCGCCCGCGCTGGGCCGACAATGTACGCTTGTGTTGCCGGCGCTGGATTTGACTCGATCGTCAACCGCTACACCAATGAGCGAGCGCGTTGGCTGCGGGGGTCGGCTGCCTATGTCTGGTCGCTCATGTGTTGTATGAAAGAATACCGGCCGGAGCCGCTCGAAATCACAGCCGACAATCAGTCCTTCTCCGGCGATGTCGTGTTTGCAGTGGTAGGAAATTGCGCTTCCTATGCGGGTGGCATCCGGCTGGCATCACGCGCCACGCTCGACGACGGACTCTTGGACATTTGCATTGTGCCTTATATGAGCCGACTCGAGCTTCTACGCTGGGTTCCCAGCGCCTACCGTGGCGACCATCTTCGTCACCCGCGAATTAAGTACTTTCAGGCGCGGAAGATCACTCTGCGCTCAACATCGCGGATGGAACTGTTCGGCGACGGCGAATTCTTACAGGAATTACCCGTCACCATTGAAGTAATCCCGCGCGCTTTGCGCGTGATCGCTCCGGCGTATTGAGGGCGGCTGCGAGAGCAGTCCAACGGAAGCCGTGGGGTTGTTACGCCTTCGCCACGCGATCAAGGGATTGGGCCGCGAGGGCTTGGGCGAGAGGCTTAACGGCATCGAATCGCTGGGCAGATAAGTTGGTTACGAACGGAGGCAAAGGGCCGGTTTCGGCGATGCCCGCGCCCTCCACGGCGGCGTGCAACACGGGCGCCGGCCCCCAGGCGTCGCGCAAATCTTCCAGCGGGAGGAAAGGTGCGCGCAAGGCTTCCGCAGCGGCACGATCGCCGCGCTCGCAGGCAGCGAAAAGCGCTTGGCTCAGCGCCGGAGCAACGCAGCCGGAGCCGGTAGTGAATCCTGGCAAATGCCAATCCAGCATATGAACCACCGCCGGCCGCTCGCCAATGCCGCTCACGACGCGTCGGCGGTCCACGCGCGCGAGTAATTCTGCAAGGTAGTCATCCCGGGCCGGATCCTTGCGAACCACGGCATATTTAACCGCGCAACACACGCCGCTATCTACCAGGCGGCCCACAGCATCCAAGCCCGCCGCACGGTCAGCACCGAAACCCAATTCGTCTTTCAAGTAAAGGGTCAACGGCATGCCCGCCGCATCGCTAAACTCCCGCAAGCCCTTTTCAAGTCCGGCAGCGTCGCGCGGATCGTTACACGGCAGCACCATGACGCAGGGGAATCCACGGCGGCGCAGCAGGGGCGCTTGGTCCATCAGCCGGCCAAAAGAAGGTCCGGCGCTGGGAATACACCACAGACGGTCGGGTAGACTATCAAGCCACTCCAGAAGCTGTTCGTATTCCTTCAGGTTCAGGTGATACAGGAAGGCGTTGCCGCCGAAGAGCAGGCGCGTCATGCCCGCCGAAGCAAGGTAATCGACAATGCGGTTAGTGGAATTGAGATCGAGCGAGCGCTGCGGGTCGCCTCGGCGAGCGAGTGGCGGCACAGGGAAAACTCCCTGCAGGTCTTCGAGAGTAATGGAGGCACGGCGCATCGGATTCTCCGCCCGAACAGGGCGCTACGGAAACATCAGACGGCGGATGGCGGCAGGAAAGCCAACCTGCCACGTCTCAGATTATTTGTTCGGCTTGACGACGGTAAGGTTCAGAACCATGTGCCAACGCGGGTCAATCGAGCTGACCTGCCGCACCTCGGAAGACAAGCCGTTGTATGTGGCTTGCACCGTGTAATCGTGGTCAAATCGGAGGTCCGAGTATTGGTATTGACCTGCTTCCTGCGAGTAGATTTCCAACACCTTCTTGGTTTGGAGATCTGTCAATTCAATCGCGGCGCCTTTGATCAGGTTCTCCCCTTCGTCCATCACCACACCCGACACCGTTCGCGTCGTAGGAGTCTTGTCCTTTGCCAGTCCTGCCACGGTCCCGCAAAGGAGAGCCACTCCTATGAAAGCGAGCGCAAAAGCCACGACTTTCGGCATGCCGCCGAGAGATCTCCAACGTGCCAAGCTCCCGCCGGAGAGCACACTGCCTTTAATGGAGCGAATGCTCATCTCACCAAGTCCCATCTTCTTCGTCGTCCTCTTCCCCGCTGGAAATAACGTCGAGTTCAATCGGGTTGGTGTTTACGACTTCGAGCTCCGCTCCGCAATCCGGGCAATCCAACTTCGCCCCTTCTTCGACGTCGTCTTCGATTTCAATGGTCGCCTCGCATTCAGGGCAATGAGCCATGATACTTCCTCCCCTTAAGTACACCGTCTCCCCAAAACAAAAGTCTATTCATTTCCCCATGTGATGTCCAGCGTCAGATCCATTTCATTTTGGATTTTGCATTTCGGATTTTGGATTAGGAACTGCCACTCGCTTCGCCTCCCGAATTCAGAAGGTGGCTAAGGGCGGCTGGCGAGCCCATCCAAAATCTAAAATACAATCCGCTCTTTCCAATCAGGCACGCATCGGGATAACCTTGTTGCATTCAAGAGCGGCTCCGGGAAGTCGCGATTGCGAGGTCTGCCATGAAGGAGCATTACCAATTCGCCACGCTCGCTGTGCACGCCGGGGAAGCGCCGTGCAAGATCACCGGCGCAGTCGACACGCCCATTTATCAATCCACTACGTTTGCCGCGGTCGATTCTGATGAAATGGCCGCACTTTACGCCGGGGAGAAAGCCGGGTACACATACTCGCGCTACGGCAACCCCACGGTCCACGCGCTGGAAGAGAAAATCGCGGCGCTGGAAGCGGGCGATGCCGCATTGGCATTCGGCTCCGGCATGGCAGCTATCTCTTCCGCGATTCTGGGTTATGTTAAGGCCGGTGATCACGTCGTGGCAGCCCGATCCCTTTATGGCGCGACCTATGATTTCTTCAATCGGATGCTGCCCGCTCTGGGCGCTTCCGCCACGTTTGTGCAATCAATACGCTCCGAGGATTTCGAAAAATCGATTCAGTCCAACACGCGCCTGATTTACCTGGAGACACCCAGCAATCCCGTGCTGGAAATTCTCGACCTTGCCGAGATCGCCCGCATCGCCCATTCGCACAACATCCCTTCGATGGTGGACAACACTTTTGCCTCACCGGTTCTTCAGCAGCCCCTTAAGTTGGGTGTGACGGTCGTCGTCCACGCCGCCACCAAGTACCTGTGCGGGCACGGAGATGCGATGGGGGGAGCCGTGATCGGCCCCAAGGATTACATCAGCCATCTCAACCTTAACGTCCTACGCGATTTTGGCGGGGTCATGAGTCCCTTCAACGCCTGGCTCATCCTGCGTGGCATTCACACCCTTCACCTCCGCGTACCCGCGCAATGCGCCAACGCACAGAAGGTCGCCGAATTCTTGGCCCAACATCCCAAGGTGGAGCGCGTCAACTACCCGGGCCTTCCCGGCCATCCTGGACATGAATTGGCGAAGCGGCAAATGAAAGCCTTTGGCGGCATGATGAGTTTCGAGGCCAAGGGAGGTTACGAAGGCGGCAAGCACGTTATGGATCGGGTAAAGATTTTTCTCCGCGCGGCCAGCCTGGGTGACACCCGTTCATTAATTGTGCACTCGGCTTCCACCAGCCACCGGGCTGTGCCACCGGGGCAGCGCCGCGCCATCGGCATCACCGACGGCTTGGTGCGCCTATCCGTGGGAGTCGAAGCCGTCGAGGACTTGATCCAGGACCTCGATCAAGCGCTGGCTTAGATCGTTTTGCTGGTGTAGCGCGCGTCCGTCTTTCACGCCGGCGCCTTGTCCGCTAACCGTAAGCAAGAACCGCTGACCTACAAAACAGGCCCGCGCTACACTTCCCATCCGGCTCTTCCTCTATAGTAGGATGGAGCGCGAGGAAACCACAAATGCTCCAGCTCATTTCCCTTCTGCTCGTTGCTTATTCTTACTTTCTGATTCAAACGAGTATTCCCAAGCTTCCGCAGTCCATTCCGACGCACTTCAACGCTGACGGCGTGGCGAATGGCTGGGGAAGTCCCGACATGCTCTGGATCTTGCTAGGCGCACAAGCCTTGACCTGCACGGTCTTCCTGATTATGCCTTACGTGGGCCAACGATTTCCCGGCGCGGTTCATTTCGGATCGCGAAGACTGAGCGACTTCTCCCCAGCTCAGCAGACACGCATGCTCCCGATGCTCAAAGACCTGGCGGGACTGCTGAGCGTCGTGATGAACCTGTTCTTTGTCTTCATGCTCCGCGAAGTCATCCAGGCAGCCGCGCAGCCCATTCCTCACATCAACCCGCGCTGGCCGATGGTGTTTCTTGTGGGTGGTACGGCCGCCATCACCGTGTATTACCTGTGGCAGTTCCGCCGCGTCGCCAAAGGCGGCGGCGACGACCCGTCAACCGAACTCAGGCTTTGACCTGCTCCGCGACAGCGGCAGCGAATTCCTGGGTGGTGCTCTTCCCGCCCAAATCGGGCGTGCGGACGCGGCCTGCAGCCATCACCTTCTTCAACCCGGCCATCACCCTCGTGGCTGCGGCAGCTTCGCCCAGGTGTTCCAGCATCATCGTGGAAGCCCAGATGGCGGCAACGGGATTCGCAATGCCCCGCCCTTCAATATCGGGCGCGCTGCCATGGACGGGCTCAAACAAGGGCGGCCCGCGGCGCTCCGAAGGATTGATGTTGGCGCTGGCGGCCAGTCCCAGGCTGCCCTGCAAAGCGCCTCCGAGGTCGGTGAGGATGTCCGCGAATAGATTGGAACCCACCACCACATCCAGGCTCTCCGGATGAGTAATCATCCGGGCGGCCAGTGCGTCTACGTGATAGTTGGACACGTGGACGTCAGGGTATTCGCTCGACACTTGGCGCACAACCTCGTCCCATAGAACCATGGTGTATTGCATGGCGTTGGATTTGGTGGCGCTGGCCAGCCGTTTGCGGGGCCGCCGTTGCGCCTGCTGAAAGGCGTAGCGAACCACACGCTCAATGCCTCTGCGCGTGAATACCGACTCTTGAATTGCGATTTCTTCCGGCGTTCCGCGCCTGAAGCGGCCGCCAAGCCCCGCATACTCGCCTTCGCTGTTTTCGCGAACAAAAAGCATATGGATATCTTCCGGGCCTTTACCTCGCAAGGGCGATTCGATGCCCGGCAGGATGTCTACGGGTCGCAGGTTAATATAGAGGTCGAATTCGAACCGAATCCGCAGCAGAAGGTCACGCAGCGAGATGTGGTCGGGAACCGTGGGATGGCCGATAGCGCCCAGCAGAATCGCGTCGAACGGCCGCAGTGTTTCCAAGCCGTCTTCCGGCATCATCCGGCCCTGGCGCAGGTAGTACTCGCAACCCCATTCGAATGGTTCGAATGTAAGAGTAAATTCTTGTGCCGCGGCGTGAAGAACCGCGACAGCGGCGGGAATGACTTCCTTGCCGATCCCGTCGCCGGGAAGAAGTGCGATACGATAGTTTCTCATAGTGGGTTCGATTGTAATGCGGCGCGGCCAACTTCGCCATGGCCTCAGACGGGTACGACGCCCGTGCTACTCATGCGTCTGTAAACCCAGAAGAGTCCTTCCATGGAAAAGCCCAGCAACGCGTCCCACATCAGGTTGGTGAGAAATGAGAGAACGCCCACGCATAATGGAATTCCCAAACGTGAGGGCGAATTGCGGAATGACGAGTAGAGGCAGAACCCGGCTAAGGTCAGGCACCTTAGGGTGAAGCAGGTGCAGCGGCAAGGGACCAAAGTTCATGGGAGGCAGCTTGCCCGCCTGTAGTACGACCCCCAGCATGATTCCCAGGATGAGCAAGACCAGCGCCGCGGGGAGGCGCTTCGAATCGCGCAACGCCAGCAACAATGCGGCTCCGCCAAGGGCGATGAGCCACGGCGTGAGCGCGTCGCCCGGCAGGGTTGGCGCGCTCCGGGTACCCATTACCAACCGCAGGCCCTCTCGCAGCAGCACTAGGCCTAACCCCAATAGAGAATCGGGTGATCGGGTGAGCAGAAAGCGGATTCGACTCGTTTTGTTGTATGTTCACCCATTCACCTCACCAACTGTTCTCCCGATCTTTGTGACACAACCCTGCCCCCTCACAAGTATAATCCTGCCGATGCGCAAAGTTCATAGGTTGTTTTTCGTCACCATCCTCTGCTGGTCATTCGCCACGAATTCACCCGTTTACAGCCAAGTTACGTCGAGTGCGCGTTATCCCCGTCAATTGCAGGCGCTGGTCCTCTCCCTTGACGGTAAACACTTTCCCGGCATTTCGCGCGCTCTCTCCACGGTCGGGTTCCAGGTGCGAGAGATCTCCGCCGAGGCTTACGAGTCATCCCAACGGGTGCAACCCTTGCTGCTTATTGTCCCGGAGAGCGAAGGGCGGCAATTTGCTCCTGCGCTGGTTCAGGCCATCCTCCGCGATCTCGAGGACGGGATGCCCCTTCTGCTGGACGGGCCCACCCCTCTGGCGGAAGAGTTGGGGGTGAAGGCCACCGGCACGCGCGGCGAAATGAAGCAATATGATTGGGAAAGCTATGCGCTGGACTCCGTGGAACTTCCGCGCCGGTTGGCGTACCCCCGCATCAAGGTGAGCCCTGCACTCCAGATCAAGGCAAACCATTCCAGCTCACCGCTGGTGGTCTCAGGCAGCCGGGGGCGGGGACGATTCATTTACAGCGCCATCCCGCTCGAACCGCCAGAAGGAATGGTTTTTCAATACTTGCCTTTTTTGGCACAGGCAATCGCCGATGAGTTGCGCCTCATCCCGACCCTCGCGGCGGACAATCTCTGTGTCTATGTCGACGCCGGCGCCGAGCCCAAAGATGACCCTGCAAAAATCGTGACGCAACTGAAGAGTTGGTCCGTCCGCGAGGTTCACCTGGGTGCCTTTTACGGCTCCGATGGCTTCAAGAAGTTTGCCCCGCGATTCATCGCCGCCGCCCATCAAGAGGGAATTGCGGTGTACGCCTGGCTGGAATATCCCATGGTCAGCGAGGAATTCTGGGACGAGCATCCGCAGTGGCGCGAGGTGACGGCCAATGGACATCCGGCCGTCATGGATTGGCGCCTGCATATGGCGCTCGAAGATCCTGCCTGCTTTGAGGCCGTGGCCGAACTCACCCGCCGGCTGGTACTCGCTTACGACTGGGACGGAGTGGACTTTGCGGAACTCTACTTTGAGGGAATGCCCGGCATCTTCAAACATCCCAAAGACTTCACCCCGATGCATCCCACGTTTCGACAGATGTTCGAGCAGCGCTATGGGGTGGACCCGCGGACGATGTTTCAACGTGGTTCAGCCAACTATGGACCGCGGAATCCGAAGCTGGCGATCGAACTGCAAGAGTTTCGCGTAGACCTGATCACTCAGTTAACGCAAAAGTTCCTTGAAATCCTCGCGGCTTGCAAGGCGCAGAAACCTTACCTTCAGACGACGCTTACCTTCATTGACGCGCTACGCGATCCCACCGTAACCGAGCGGTACGGCATTGATCCCACTCGCCTGCTGGCGCTACAGAATAAGTTCGGCTTCGCCGTTGAGGTTGAGGATCCTTATACCGTGTGGAATTCCAGCCCGGACCGTTACCGAGCCATTGGCGAGCACTATCGCCCCCGGCTTCAACCGGGCACGCCCTTTTCCCTCGATGTCAACGTCGTGAACAGAATCCCGCCGGGCCGTCCGCTCAATAAACCCCGCGGGCTTGAGCTTTATGAATTGCTGGCTAATGTTGCCGCGAACGTGGATTTGATCACGCTCTATGCTTATAGCACTTTTGTACCGGATGACATGCGGCTGGTCCCGTTTGTTCTAGGTGCACAACAGATGACAAGCCAGACAGCGGACGACGGGACGATCTCGGCACAGCGCCAGCTCATCTGGCGCACCGACACGCGCGGAAGATCAGTCTACCTCGACGGCAAGGAATGGCCGTGCCGGTCTGATTCTCAAGTGCTGATTCCTGCAGGCGCGCACAGAGTCCTGACGCGCCCGCAGTGTGAGGGCTCCGGGCAAGACGCGTTACACATTGAGGGGATTAACGGCACGATCCTAGGAGCTGAACGATCCGGCCCGCAAATAGCCCTTATCTATGAATCTCGCGGGCGCTGCTTTGTCACTCTGAATCGAATGCCCGCGACCGTGCTCTGCGATGGCGCGCCTGGCGTAGGAGAAGTCTTAAGCAAGGGTGCGCGCGTGTGCGTGGTGCTGCCCCAGGGCAAACATACGGTCGAGTTGGAATAGCGTTGGACGTGATGCGAAGGGTGCCCAAATGCTGATGGATAGCCACGCTTTACTGAGGTTGGTGGAGTCGAATGCCGACCATTTGAGCCATTCGTACAAAGTCGCCGTCCAGAGAATAAACAGTGGCCCCGTTCTCCGCTGCAATGGTTGCGGTGAGCTGAGGAAATCGATCCAGACCGAGCTATCCACCAGGATCAAACGCGGCTCCTCCGCATGGCGCGTAAATCGTCCTCCCAAATGCCACGGCCATAGTAATGCAAAAGTCCCTTGCGCTTCTCTGTCTTCACTAACAACTCAAGGGCGCGGTGGACAATAGCGCGCTTGGTCTTGAGCCCTGTTAACTTTTGCGCTTCTTCCGCCAGTCGCTCGTTGATCTCAATATTGGTTCTGATCATGCCAGTCTTCATACACCAGTTCTTACACATTTATGTGTATAGCTTCTAAGAGCAAGTGTAGCGCGGACCTGTTTTGTAGGTCCCCATTTCGTCCCTTCCCGATGATCCGGCGGATCGCCTCCCGACCCTTGCCAGACGGTTAGGTGCCGTTGTTCCGGCAAGCGATCTCCCAGGGACAAACTCATTCCGACGCGTTAAACTGACATGCATGACCGGCAAGCGCCGCTTTGAAGAGCAACTTGCAGCTTTGGAGCAACTCCGCCACGCGCCACCGCAAGCATCGATCAAACCCCTGCGGAAGGCGCTCATCCATCGCAACAATTACATTGTCGCCAAGGCTGCTGATTTGGTCCGCGAGTTCCGTTTGCCCGAATTAGTCCCAGAGTTGCTCGCCGCCTTCGACCGTTTCTTTGTCAACCCCGTCAAAACCGATCCGCAGTGCTGGGCGAAGAACGCGATAAGCCGCGCTCTGGCTGCGCTTGACCTTCAGGAAGCTGCGGTCTTCCTTCGCGGCATGCGTCATATTCAGCTTGAGCCGGTCTGGGGTGGACAGTCCGATACTGCTGCCACCTTGCGAGCGACGTGTGCCCTGGCTCTTGTACCATGCCGCAGTCTCCCGGAAACGGAGCTGTTGACTTATCTCATCGAACTTTTTGCCGACAAGGAGAAGTCGGTTCGCGTGGAGGCGGTCCGCGCTGTCGAGCAGGTTGGGTCGCCCTCCGCTGGGCTCCTGCTGCGCCTCAAGGCAACCCTTGGTACCGACGAACCCGAAGTCCTCGGCGCCTGCTACAACGGCGTCTTGGGCATCGACGGAACTGCGGCGATTCCCTGGATCAGCCGCTTCCTCGCTGCTGCCGATGACGCTGCGGCCGAAGCGGCATTGGCCATCGGCGCTAATCGCTCCCCTCAGGCCTTCGCAGCCTTACACGAACGATTCCTTCAGGAACACGACCCTTGGTTCCAGGGCGTCCTGCTGTCCGCCATCGGCCTAACCCGGCAGCAAACCGGACTGGATTTCCTCCTCGGCCTTGTCCGGACGGAATCTCCCCATGCAGAGGCGGCAATTGAAGCCATTCTCCGGTCGATGCCCTCCGCGGAGATCATCGCACAACTTGAGTCGATGGTTTCCGGAAACCCACGCCTCGCGCGCGCCTTTGCCGCGCATCGAGCCGCAACCTCTTGACGTGCGCCAGGCCTGAGGCAATTTCCTTTCCGTATCCGCTATCTGGGTAGAGGCCCTGGCGCGGAGTGCTAACAAGCCGCCCGTGGCGAGTGACGGCCAGCGCGCCAGGTGCGTGCTCCTGTTTGCCGGAAGCTTTGCGTCCGGCGCGAAACTCGTGGCACGAGTATCCTGCCCGTGCGCAAGCACGGCCGGGACGGCGGTGGCACATTTCCCCACAAGGAGGACTTACGTGAAGAACGAATCAGGTAAAGCCCCTCGGGAGGGGGTTTTCAAGGTTGTGGCGCTTTTCATTATCGGTTGCGGGCTGATCGTTTTGTGGCATGGACGATCCAGGAGGAACATCCTTCCTGCCGGGTCTTTTGACGCCGGCACCGCACCTGCGGAGTCTTCCGAGACGGGTACCACCCCCGATGAGCCTTCCGAGGCGGATGCCCATCCCGCGCAGCCCCAGTCGAGGGCCGCCCGTCCCGCTCCGGTCAGGGTGCAGCCATTCCGCGGTCAATACTGCGCATCCGTAGGACCTCCGGGCTGGGCCGTTATTGCCGAAAATCCTCAACGCTCGAGCTTCGGTGCGGATCTCGCGAGTGGCGACGGGCAGGCCTATGCCGGTTATTCCATATTCCCATCGGGCTCGCTGGCTCCGCCCGGCCTCGAGACGCCCAGTCGCGCGGTGGCCAGTACCCTCACGGGTTTCGGCACCATCCCGGTCCAATTCGGCAGCCAGCGGCAAGTGGCACCGAACGTCTTCCTGCTCGAGTATCGGAGTGCCACGAACCACGGGTTGGCGTTCTACCAAGTGATTCCCGCCGGTGGCGACGGATACATGATCGTGATGCGAATGGCCGGCACTGGGACCGCGCCCGGGTTGTGGGAAAAGCGGGGAGCCGAAGCGATGGCAGTGGCGCGCTCGCTGCGGTGCCAGGTGCCCAGCGTTCCTCCCGGGCCCGATCCCCCGGGGCTGAATGCGAAGAGTGGCTCCGGGACAAACAACGGCGACGAATCCGACACCATGTACAATACATGGCTTGAGATGGAGTACTATCACAATCCCCAAAGCGGCGAGAATTATTGGGTGAGCCCCAGTGAGAATTATTCCCAGACCGGACCCGACGGCCCGGGTTACTATGCGGCGTACGGGAACAGCCTCATAAAGCTCGATCCTGGGTACGCGCAATAGCCCTATGGAACAGGTTACAGGGGACAGGGAATAGAGCAGCGTCTTCTAGCACCGGATGGCGAGAGCGGAGGCGAGGGAGATGGCGGGATGTTGTTGGAGGCGGGCCGTTTTGACGGGGATGCTCGGGCTGGGGACGAGCTTCGGGTGGGCGCAGACCAAGGTCATGACGGTGTCGCTGAAACCGTATGGATGGATGTCTCAGGAGGAGCTTTCCGTACAACACCCAGACCCCGACCGCGAGGGATATACAATCTCCGGACCTCCCGGCGGCATGGCTTGGCGCGGGGTGGGCGAGGTGGTGGTGGATGGGCAGGGACGCGTCTATGTGGGACTGCCGATTTGGGCAAGCGGCGCAGCGCCCAAGAGCGCGGCGCGGGGAGTAGGAGACAAACTGCGCGTCCTCGTGCTGAAAGCCGGGGTTAAGGGCCAAGTGGAACGCACGATGGACTTCCCCACCCGCTCGCTGGACCGGCTGGACATGCGGCTGGCACTGGATGGGACGCTGCTGCTGGTGGCGGACGACAAGCTGATGCGGGTAGGCGCGGACGGACGGCCGACGGCGGAGCTGCCGCTGCCCAACGCGGAGAAAGAATATGAACCGTGGTACCTCGAGAGTTCGACCACCGGGCGCACAGTACGCGTTCGGTTCAATTACAAGACCTCCCTGCTGGTGGATGCGCAGACGCTAGCAGTGCTGAAACGCTGCCAGGAGCCGGACGACCTGAACGATATCGGCGGGATGACGGATGACCTGGAACTGTCATCCCAGGTGGAAACGACGCAGCCCGGCCTGACGTATGGGCTGGAACGGGAGGTGTTCTGCGAGAAAAGGGAGCGGCTGCGGCAGTTTGGAGATATCGCCTTTTCACCGTCGGTGGTGGATGATGAGCGGTTTCTGGCGATCGGGAGGGAGATGATCGCGCTGCGGAAACTGAACGGGGAAACGCTATGGACCAGCCGGGCGCCCGCCGAACGGATGCTGGATGAGGACCGGTTGAGCCGGGACGGCAGCCGGGTGGCGGTGCGGCTGCTGCGCAGCGTCCTGTACCATGAGCCGGTAAATTGGCCCGAAAATGGGTCGCTGGCGAAGACATTCGAGCAGGTGCAGTTCACGCGGCCGAGGACAAGGACGGTTGAGATTGAGGACTCCATAGCCGTCTGGGAGGTGGCAACCGGCCGGCTGGTGGGGCACGCGCCGGTGCAGCGTGAACCGGGAGATGGATACTTTAATCAGAACTCGTCATTTGCCTTGAGCCCGGATGGCCGGCTCCTAGCAGTGTTGCAGGATGGCTTGCTGATACTGTGGAAGATATAACCGGGAAGAGCGTGCCCGGGACGTCGTCGAGGAGCCTGTCGGAGACCACACTCCTTCGACGAAGAATCAACAACTTACAGGCGTGAGCGTGCCGCTAAGTTGTTGATTCTAAATTCTGCCAAATCTATCTCCGACAGCCTCCTGGACTACCATCTGCGTAGAAGTTGGAGGGCCGGCAGGTCTAGTTTCTCCGTGCCTGCCAGCCCTCTCGTACCCCGCCTTCTCACAACCGGTTCATTGCTTCATAGTCACGCACGATTACTGGCCTTCGTCGGCATCGAACTGCACGGCCGGCAGTACCTGGGTGTGTTGAAGCTGTACGGCCTGAAGCCGGTTCGGGTCCAGGCCGAGCGCCGCGAGAATCGTCGGACCGATCTGCGCAGTTTCTACCGCGCTGGTAACGGTCTTTGGCCGGAAACCCGGATTCGCCACCAGGAGAATCACGTTCGTGTCGTCGCGCGAGAAGCCGCCATGCTCGGCGAGCTTCTTGCCGCTGCCTGAATACGTCACGCCGATATTGGGCGTAACAACGATATCCGGAGTGCGCGGATCGCCACTCGGCAGATATCCAGGCGCGTTAAAGTAGGTTTCGAGGATCGGTCCGGAGAAGATCTCGCCGATACCCGCCACGTTCTTTGTGGTCGGAGAGGCCGACCGAAGCATACTCACCGCGCTCTCCGTCGTGCAACTGCTGTTGAGCCAAATCAGGGAGACATCGTCCTCCGTCGGGCCAATCCCGGTCGGGTTGGACGGCGATTCGGAATACGGCAGGCAACCCGCCCCATCCAGAATCGTGGCAGGCGATGTGGTGATCGGGTCGTCCGTCGAATTCGATATGCCCAAATAACGCGCCGAATCGATGGGGCTCTGGCCGTGCTTTGCCGAAATAACGATCAATGTGCTCCCGTAGATCCCGTTACGCTTAAGCGCCGCCACCATATCGCCGATAGCGGTATCCACGAACTCAATTTCTCCGAGCAGGGGCGGCGTAGGGGTGCCAATAGAGTCCTGGTATCCGCCTGTGATGTGGAGGCTTTTTTCGATGAGCTTTTGTCCAACGCTGACGGCCTGGAAGTTCATCCCCAAGATAGCCGGCCGGGGAGCGGAGCTCATGCCGTTGTGCGTCTTGCCGGAAATTTCGTTCAGGATTGCTTGGACCTTAAGGCTGTCGTAGCACTGGATGTTCAGGAAGCTATCCGTCCAGGCATTCGACGCGGCCACCGTGGTCTGATCCGGGAGCGGATGGCATCCCGGGACGTTGGGCAGGCTTACCGGGATCGAATTGATCTCGGGAGCGTAGTAGTCGTCCACGTTCGTGCCGTTGCCCGGGCCGGAAACCGCCGAATACGCAGGGTGCTTGTCGGACCAAGCGGTGTAACCCCCGGCCGCGTGGATGACCCCGAATATCGTGTTGGTGCGCACGAAGTTCCACGGGAAGACCGGCGCGCAGCCCCGGGCGGGATCGCGTTCCAGCTTGCGGTAATCTATTGAGGAGATACCACCGTCCACGCCGGTCGGCGCTCCCCCGTTGAGCTTTGTTTGATCGATATCGATGCCCTCGTCGAACTCCGTCGTTGTGCCGGACGGGACGCCATAGGGCGTGCAGAGACCCGGGGCGCCCGCCACACCGTTGCCGGTAGTCAGCGCCGGCGGATCCAGCGAACGGTCATAAGAGACGTCGTAGAACGCGCCAAAGGTGCGGGGAGTGCCTCCCGTCACCAGCGCCATCAACCCCGGAAAAGAATCCGACGGCTTCGACGTCGAGGTATTGACATAGTTCACGCCGGTAAGGCCGAGCTTTGCCAGGTTGGGGCAGTAGGGCTCGCCACCGTTGATTCCCCTCGAGCAGTTGAGGAAGTCCACTGCGTGCAGCCCATCGATGCTGATCAGCAGGACATGGCGAATCTGCTGTCCGCCGTCGCCCTGAGATCCCGCAAACGTGTTGTAAGTAACCGTTGAGGCCAGCAAGAGAATTCCGGCCGCGGAACCGACGATCCACTTTTTTCGTAACGATCCCGACATGTTCGTTGCCTCCTCCTATTGAGATTTTGGATTGATGAAGTACCCGACAAGTAGATAATCAGGCGCACGTTACGGGAAGGTTATCCCGCGGTTAACGGTAAGAGAACTTGTGCTGTGGGCGTTGCGTCGCCGCCCGCCGCTGCGCGGCTTAGGCTGCGAATAATTCAGCGCTGGAGTGACCGCTAACGCATGTTTTTCATGTACTTCATCCACGGATACCAGTCACGCCAGTGCGATTGGAAGTCATCGCCGTCTACGCGCTTGAATTCAATCCGGTAGTAGTGCAACGAGGAAACTGCAAACCGGACGGCGCCGGTCCCTGACCCCATCCTTTACCGGCGAAGGGGCTGGTGGGGTCAAGGTGACTTTCTTCGACCGGAAAGCCGGCCGTACTCTGCCCGCCTCCGGTATCACGCGCGAACACCGACGGGTAAGGATGGCCATGCATTCGAACGTCGAGTTCCGGTGGGTTCGCTACCTCCAAGAACATGATGTTCTCGTTTTCGAATAGGACCCGGTGAACGTCGGGATCGGCAATCTCGGCGTCGTACGATGCGGGATAGGGATAGCCTCCCCACGGTGTTCGGGGATATTCCTGGCCGGATTGGCCTTGGACGGCCAGGCAGCACCACAATCCGCACACCGGCAACACCAAGTTCCTGCGCAACCGAGTACCGTTCATCTATCCTCCGCAACGCGCCGATCGCATTTTATGCCTCCCACAAATGTTTCGGAAGTAGATATCATAACGTAGCGGCGAGTTTACCTCGCCATGTGGCGGCGTGAAGCCGCCTCTGCGCCCGATGACGAGGCACTACCAAATGCCAGCGTCACGCCGAAGTCGTGTCGATATGGAGGGCGGGAGCTTGCTCCCGCTTTCTGGGCGGGCAGCTTGCTGCCCGCCCCTGGAGTTTCTACATTTCAAAACACCCCCAAGGCAAAAATCCCAGCCCTCGCCCCCTTGGGGGAGAGGGTGGACCGCAACCCGCGCTTTCACCAGCGGGGGCGGGACGGGTGAGGG
>JBKQVI010000428.1:0-33575 GCA_052139985.1 Terriglobia bacterium | reverse complement strand
GAATGCCCAGGGAGCGAAAAACCCGGGAGGTGGCCAGCAGTCCGGCGTGCGGGCTGGACATCTCGTGTAAGGGCCGAGGGTCGATTTCAAAGGGCGACTTCTGCTGCGTGGGAATGCGTGCAGGCATCGAGATATTATTTATATAATATCTATAACATGTCAAGAAAAAAATGCGCCCCCAGAGAGATTTCTTTCGCCCTTTCTCAAAATTACGTGAGGATCAGGGTGTTGCTTTTCTCTCAATATTTCAGAGATACACTCTTCATCATCTCCGACAGTGGGGAGACTCCGTGCGCATAGTCTCAATTTTCACGCTCGCGGCTTGCCTGATGCTGGGCGGTTGCCTATCGACGGTTAGAATTAAGACCGCCGATTCCACCTCGATACCCAAAGGTGGCGACGTTCCCGGCATTCCCTTTTACGTAAAAACCGCCAAGTGCAAACAAGAAACGACGTGGATTGAGCCCGTCTACACGCTGGCCCTGAAAAAAACAACCACGTACAAGTTTCTCGACGAAGACGCCGCCAAAAAGGCTGGAAGCAAGTTGCCGCCCGCGGAAGTACGTGTGGCAACGAAGGTGCTTTCGCTGTCCGAGTTCCAGCCCACGAATACCGACTTGCAGGAACTTCTGGCGCTCCTGGCGAAACCGAATGCCTCGGAAGCCGACAATGCTCCGATCGAGCACGCTTGGGACAAGCTTAGCAAAATTCCGGATTACCTGCCCTTGAACACCAGCGAAGACAGCTTGATCAGCGGCGGGACGAACGTGATCATGATTTCGAATACCGCAAGTCCGGAAGCGATGGTGGATTACACTCGCGTTTACTATTACAACGCCCCTCGACCGTGGATTGGAACTTCGCAGGTGGATGCGAAATTAGCCGCCGATGGCACCCTGACCGAGGGTTCGGCCCAAGTTCAAAGCCAAACGCTATCGACCCTTCTGACCACTGCCACATCCTTGTTCAGCACCGCTTTTGCCAAAGTTCCCTCCTTCGGAATCGTTGCTCCGACTACAACGACCACAGTCCAGTACGACCTCTCGATTCAGAAAGAACTCTATCAGCACAGCCATACACGGTACGAGAATTTCGCTAACCCCTGCCTTCCAGCCTCCCCGGCGGTAACCACAGGCTACGCTTTGACCATAACCGTACCCGGACAGCCGTCAACTCCAGCATCGACGGCAAAGGACGATGCGAGCAACGTGAAGGTCACTGGAACTGTCACCTTGCCAAAGACACCACCGGCAACACCCACGGCACCGCCCAAAAACTGAAGCGGAAGGCGAGCCATGGGTTTGTTTCTAATGCGCCAAGCCATTTTCCCTGCGCGCGCGGGAATGACCGGCATTGTGCACGGCCAGGAGCGGCTGTGCTACGTCCATTGCGTCCCGGCTGTGCCTGCCTTATCGGTGAGGGGAACGGGGGCCGGCATCTCCCTGGTTGCGGCCGAGATCCTTAGCCGGGATCACGTTGGCCGTCTCTTTGTTCCCGACGACTTCCACTAACAGCGGGGGCGAGGGGTGCATGGTGGGCGAATTCGATTCAACCTCGCCGACCACGTATATGGGTTGGGTGATGGGCTTGGCCCAATCTTCGGCGTGCAAGGTGAAGGTGCGCTCAGACTGAGCTTCCGTTACCAGCACGCCGTTCAGTCCGACATTGACAACACGCACACCGGGCGGCAGATTTTGGACTGTGCATGGCACTCGCCCCTGAAAGCCGTTCCGGCGTTCAACATGTAGCGTAACCTTGACGTCCTTCCCGGGTTCGAGGGTGACGCGGGTGGGCCCCGCCGTCACGACAGCATCGGGCGGAGGAATAACCGCAGCGAGTTTCAGCGGCGCGTCCTCGCTGGCAACTCGCACCAGATCACGGCCGCCTATTCTGGCGCGCCCGGTAATCTTATAAGCAGTTGAAAGCGCGTCGTCGGAGGCGTCGGTGGCGGCCGACAGCAGGATGATGGTTGAGTCCTCTCCGGCGGGAATGCTGGCAGGGCTGGCCGTGACCCCAGTGGGCAATCCTTCCACATGAATTTCAATAGGGCCATCATAGCCTTCGACGCGATTGGCACTTACGGTGACGAAAGCGGAACCTCCCTTGGGAATGTTCGGATTCTCCGGCTCGGCCCGAAGTTGGTAATCGGGATTGGCCGCGTGAATCGACAGCCGGTAAGCAAAGTCCTGCCCCTCGAGGCCGCGAACGTCCTTGAGGTGCAGGAGGTAGTCGCCAGCCTGCGGCGCCACAAAGTTGAGCCGCGAGTCCGAGCCATAACCCGGCCCGCCATCGTCGTTGCGCCAAGTTAGACGAAACACCGGCAATCCATTAGGTGGAAACTCCGCGCCCGGCGGCAGAATCTCAACTCGATAAACAGGCGTATTCACGGCGTGCACATCCGGCGAAGTCCCGAGCAGCGCCCAACGTAGGCCATCGGCCGAGCGCAATCTTACGTCTTCGTCGGGCTGGTCCGAGATGTAGGTGAGCTGGTCGAGTTCGTCCCCCACCATCACGTAGTCCCTCTCGTGGAAACCGGAAGTGGACGTAAGCCTGATCGCCGGGGTACGGGAATCCCGGTCGGCAAGCGTCGTGATGGTTTCGTTCAAACAGCGGGCAGTGGCGCGGGGAATGGGGTTGCCCTGCGCATCGAGCACCTCGATAACGGAATCGAGCGGTGAACCCAACCGCGCCGCCACGACCTCAATTGCCAGATTTTCGCCCTTGGCGGCATGAAACCGAAAGTAGTCTTCATCCGCTGCACCGCCGCTCTCGATTCCACCGGCGATGTGTCCGTTGACTGTGATGGGCAAGGAAATTGTTTGGGCTTGCTCGGGCGAATCATTCGGCTCGCGTTCGAGAATTTCGGGATCGTTGCCCACAGCGAGTTTTACAGTGTCCAGCGACCACCCGCTGCCGCTTTGCATTTTAAGCGGCAGCGTCGTCCAGCCGTCGGCCGACTTCTGTGGGTCCACCTTCACTTCGCGTACAGCGCCCAAGTTGATGCCGCTCACCGCGACGCTGGCAGGTTCCCCCGCGCGCACGCCCAAAGGAAAAACCTTCGTAATGTAGGGCAGCGGCCCGGCGTCAATGCGATAGTAACGGTCGGCGTCCCCAGCCTTCTCCCGGTCGGTAACCGACAGAGTGTACTTGCCCGCTTGGGGCAATCGGTAAGTGAGCACCGCGTCGGCACGGTTATCGTATTCGCCGGATTCGGCCAGCACTTGCCCAGCGTCATTCCGTAAGATCAGCAACGATTCGAGCTTCGAACCCAATGCCGAGGCCGTCGCTCGGAAGACAAGCTCCTCACCCGCGCGGCCATCAAATTCGTAGTTATCGGCTTGGCCAGGATTCGCGATTGTGCCTACGAGTGTGGCTGGCAATGAAGTTGGCGCAGACTGCGGCTCTGCTTGCCCCATCGACTTTTCGCCGATGTGGACCTCAGGGAACAATCCTACATCGAAGGTCGAGAGGTTTGACGTTCCGAGCGGCGTCCGGATGCGAAACCAGTGCAGGCCCGGCTCGACGTCTTTGGCGGCTGTGACTTCGATGGTGGCCACCTGTTTTTTGCCTTGCGCCACCAGAGCAACCAGATCGACGCCAGCCCGTGCGGTCGCCGCCTTCTCCGGAATGTCAGTAATCTGGGTCACCTTCGCCGTGATGCCTGGGGAATCAAAAATCACCGCTTTGATTCCAGAAAGATTGCGGCCGTCAAGTGTGAACGTTTCCGTCGTGCCTCGCTGTAAACCCACGGGCCAGATCTTGGCAACGACCGGCGGAATAACGCGTTCGTCGGCGCGCAAAGGCGCCGCGAATGCCGCTGCCAAGGAGAACCAAATCAATGCGAACAACGCTGGACTTCTCATAGGCAACCTCATTGACGGGAGACGGGGCAAGCGACACGGGACACGGCATCAGATCCAACTGACGGCGACGCGAATCCCGAACTCCGAAACCCGTCTTCCGATTCCCTACCCTCCGAATCCCGAACTCCGACTCCCGTGCCCCGTGTCCCGATTGCCGTCTCCCGTTGTTTCAAACGCCACCCAGGGCCCCATGACCTCTTTTAGAGATTTGACGTCGTACAAGCTCAAGGTGCCGTTAAACCGACCGGCTGCCAGGCGTGTTCCATCGGGGCTGATACCGAGCGCCTCCACCCAATCCGGCTGGTGCTCAATGATCCCTACCGGATCCAGCGTGGCAGCGTCGCGGAAGCGGATCGATCCATCTGCGGAGCTGGTAATGAGGATCTTGCCATCAGGAGTCCAGGCGAGTGCAAGAATGCTGCCCTCATCGGCGATTAACGAATGCAGAAGCTGGCCGTCGGTGTCTCCCACTTGCCAAACATAAATGGTTTTATCGTAGCCGGCGGCGGCAATCTGCTTTCCGGAAGGCGAGTAGGCGATGCTCGTAAGGCCGTCCGTGGCGTCGCCTAGGGTATACAGTCTTTGCCCCGTGGCGATGTCCCAGATCTTCACGCTGCGGTCCTGCGAACCCGACGCCAAATGCTTGCCGTCGGGGCTGAACGCTACAGCAAAGACTGCGTCAATATGATCCTGGAGGTTCTGTGTTTCCTGCCCGGTTCCAACGTCCCAAAGCTTGACCATCTTATCGTAGCTTCCCGACGCCAACAGTTTCCCATCCGGACTCCAGGCGACGGAATAAATGCAATCCTTGTGGCCCACCAAGGTTTTCAGAAGCTGGTGAGAGTTCACATCCCAGATTTTGATTTCGCCACCGCGCTGCGGCGGCCCCCCCGCGGCCGCCAGCATCTTTCCGTCGGGGCTGAAGGCAATGGAGCGCACATAATCCGCGTGGCCGGAAAAGGTCGCCACGGGCTTGCCGGTGCTCGAATCGATCAGCCGCACTTCCCGATAGCCTCCCACCGCGAGCAGCTTTCCGTCGGGAGAGAACTTGACCGAGGCCACGGGCGAAACTACGGCGACCTGCGGTTTGATATCGGGAATCGCCAGCGGTGCCAGCGCCTTCGCCGCTTCTCCGGCAGCAGGCGCCAGCGCGCCGTCATCGATCCATGCCTTCAGCGTGGCAATGTCCGCGGCAGGCAAAGGATCGCCGCCGAAAGGCATTCGCGGTTGGACCTTTCCCTCGAGCATCAGGATCATTCGGCTCTGGTCAGCTTTGCCCGGAACGATGACCACGCCGTGCGCGCCGCCCTTCATCAGCGCGTCGTAATTCTCCATCACGAGCCCGCCCATCTTGGAGGCACTGGAGTGGCAAGCCAGACAATTCTTTTGCAGAATGGGCGCGACCTGGGAATTGAAGTTAGGAGTCGAATCAGCGCGCACGCGGGGCGCGACGAGCGCGGCAAAAATCGTGTACGCGATAAGGGGTGCACCACCAAGGCACCAAGACACCAAGAAAAACGTCGAGAAAACGACGGAAAGGAAGGCCCCCTGTGACGTTGGGTTATGGCTCTTGCTTTTAACTGAATCTTGGCGTCTTGGTGCCTTGGTGGTGAGCTGTTTGGTCTTTGTCATTTCTTGTGCCGATTCGAAATTCAAGATTCAAAAGTCCTAAACCCGAATCGTGGCCGTTGAAACGCGAATCCCGAATCCCATGTCGCAAATTCGAAATCCCGCCTCCCAAGCACCGAGACCCGAGGTCCGTCCTCCGAAAAGCGAGAACCTCATCCCGAATCCTGCCTTCATGCCCCGTGTCCCCTGCCCCGTATCCCGAGCTTCTAGTGGTTAAACATGAATTCTTCGCTCGTGAGCATGGCCCACGCCAGGTCGTTCAGGGCGGCGCGGCGCGTGTCGTCGGACGCCTGACCGTTTTGCTTCTCGGCGGATTGCAGCGCGTCCACCAGAGCGGTTCGCTCCTTGTCTCTGGGGTGGCGGCTGAATGATGCGAGGTAGAGGTAATCCACAATTTGATCGTCGCTGAAGCCGAGCTTGAGCAGCATCTCCACGGAACTGCCCGGCGCGCGCAGCTTGCTGTTCAGCGTATCGCCGTTGAAAATGTGCAGTGCCTGGGTAACGGTGGGCACCGAGGTGCGTTCACTTTCGCGAGTTTGGGCCCGCACGGGGCGGCCAAAGGCGGAGAGGAAGTAAGACCCTACTGCCGAGTCGGGCAATTGCAGGGCGCGGGTTCCGGCAGGATAACCTTCAAACTTCTCCGGAGTCTTGGTGACCTCGGAATAGGCATCCAGCAACACCTCCGCGGGCAAGCGCTTGATGATGTAGTGCGACCCGAACTTGTCATCGTCGGCGTTTTCCTTGAGCGGCGTCGAGGAAGCTTGATAGGTGGCCGACTGCATAATGGTTCGAATCAGGTGATCGACATCGAAGTTGTGCGCTACGAAATCCTTCACCAGATCGTTCAAAAGCTTGTCATTGGTGGCCGGGTTCGTGTCCCGAAGATCTTCGACCGGTTCCACCAATCCGCGACCCTGGAAGTTGCGCCAAATTCGATTGACGGCGTTGCGCGCAAAGAATGGGTTCTGCGGAGAGGTGAGCCACTTCGCAAAATAGACGCGCGTATCACCGGGCGTGCTTTCCGGCAGCGCCCCGGCGTCCAGGGGTTTGGGCGGCAGGACGGTCATAAATCGGTCGTCCGTGAACTCTCCGGTGGGCGCGGAATAGACCGTGACGTTATTGAGGATGGTTCCCACGCCCGGGCGCGAACTCTCCGAGGCATAAGTCTTCAGACGCACGCGTGCGAAGAGGTTGGCCATGCCGTAATAGTCTTTTTGCGTCCACTTCGCCAGCGGGTGATTGTGGCAATGCGCGCACGTAATGGTGATCCCCAGGAACGCCTGCGCCATGTTTTCCGTCGTATCCAGGGGATCGCGATGAACTACCCAGTAATTGGCCGCCCCGTTCTCGACGGTGTTGCCGGTGGCGGTCACAATCTGATAAACGAACCTATCCCACGCCTTGTTCGCGGCCACGCTGTCGTGAATCCAATCGTAGTAGCTCCACATCTCTTCGTTGGAGAGATGGTTGCTGGAGACCAGCAACAAGTCTGACCACTTGTAGGCCCAATAATCGACAAACTCGGGCCGCTTCATCAGCGCGTCAATCAGCCGGTCACGCTTATCCGGAGCGGGGTCCTTGAGGAATTGCTCTACCTCTGCGGGGCTGGGCAAAATGCCGGCAGCATCCAGGTAGGCGCGGCGGATGAACTCTGAATCGCCGGCAGGGGGCGAAGGCGGGATATGCAGGACATCCAGATGGTGCAGAATGTCGTCGTCAATGTAATTGTGCCGCGGCGCCTTTTGGAAGACCACTTCATCCAAATGGTATGGGAAAGGAATGCGCAAGCGGGAAAACGTCACGTGGCTCTGGTACCACACCGTCACCGGCGCTTCGCCAAAGCTGTGCATGATCACGTGGCCGTAATTATCGACGGTGGCGACGCCTTCATTGCCGCTGTCATACTTGGCCCAACGCGTGACGTCTTCCTTGCGACCGTCAGAGAAAACGGCAGTCACGATAAGTTGCTGTTCCGCCCCGGGACGCAACGACGCTTCCGGGGGAGAGACCTCGATCGTGGTTACGCGAGCGTCAGAATCCTGAGGCGCGGGCATCCCCTGAGCGATCCAACCAGATACGACCTGATACTCGGGCGAATCGACGGCGAAGCGTTTTCCGCCGCCATGAGGGATGGTGAGTGTGGGCTTCAACAGGATCAGGCTCTTCGCTGGTTCAATACGCTCGGTGCGCCTGGCCAGCGCTTGGTGGGTCAGGGTCAAGTAATCCGTGTCCGGATCGTAACCACGTAGCGTGAGCTTGAAGCCGTTCTTTCCCGCTGCCGCGCCATGACAAGGGCCCGAGTTGCATCCCATCTTCGTCATCACGGGCAGAACGTCGTTGCGAAAGCTCCACACGGCCGGAACGCTGAAGTGTTTTACGTCAATCGGAATGCTGACGCGGTGACCCTGCAGCGCCGCAGTAATGGACCCTTCGCCGTCGCCTTCGGCGATAGCAAAATCATTGACGAGGCGCGCAATCTTTGGGTTCGAAATGCCTAGGGTCGCCTTGGCCGTCAAGTCTTCCTGATGTCCGTCCGTGTATGTCCCCTCCACGACCAGGCGTTGATTGTAATGCGAGCCCGAGATCGTGATGGCGGCGGGAAGGATTTCGATTTTGGCGAGAGGGACCTGGGGATAAGCGTTGTGATCGGCGACCGGCGTCACCTGGGGTTTACTGGCCGCGGTTACTTCCGATTTGTATTCACCTCCAGTGTGGAAAGGAGCGTCCTTGTGCATCTGGGGAGAGGATGAATTCGGCGGCGATTGCGCATTTGCACCTCGGCTCGCATAAAGTGCGATACACGCACAAACGGAAACAACAACGAGCCGAAAACGGTGTTGATGCATGATTCCCTCAAAAACAGTGACAGACGACAAGCAAGCCTCAAATGCCTTGCCGCTTGTCACTCATCACTGCCCCTCAAACCAGCAATTCATCGATCGGATCAAAGCCGTGGTCCACAAGCCGCACCACGCGACCTTGCGGAGTCTTGAGCTCAGTGTCGATGGGAACCCCAAGACACTTGTAGACGGTCGCAGCCACGTGCGCGGGCATGACGGGTCGATCCTTGGGCGCGCCGCCGATGTTGTCCGACGATCCAACAACCTGACCCCCCTTAATTCCGCCTCCGGCCAGGACGATGGTCCAGCATTGCGGCCAGTGGTCGCGACCGCCGGCAGGATTGATTCGGGGGGTACGCCCAAACTCCCCGGTCGCTACCACCAGCGTGCCTTCCAGCAAGCCTCGGTCGCTCAGATCTTCCAGCAGAGAACTGTAGGCGTTGTCGAACATCGGCCCCACGAGTTCGCTATAGCATTGGATGGGGCTGAACGGAGCGGAACCGTGAATGTCCCAAGTGATGTCGTTGAAGACGGTCTCAAACATGTTCACCGTGACAAACCGCACGCCCCGTTCCACCAAGCGGCGCGCCAGCAGGCAGCCCTGACCGACGCGCGTCATGCCGTAGCGCTGGCGCATGTCCTCCGATTCCTGGGTCAGCTCAAACGCCTCGCGCGCCTTGGCGGAGGTCATCAGCGTGTACGCCTGATTGAAGGTGGCATCCATCAACTTGGCATCCTGGTTCGTGTCTTCGAAATACTGCACCGACTGGTCGATGACTTGACGCCAACTGCGACGGCGATCGACGCGTACCGCCGAGATGTAATCGGGCGGCAGCATGTCCGGTACCTGGAAATTGGCGGAGGAGGGGTCGGCATTGAGCACGAAAGGATCAAAGGCCTTGCCGAGGAACCCTGCACTGTCGCCGTGCGGCAGGTTTCCTCCCAGTTCGCCAATGATGTAGGGGATTAAAACGTTGGGAGGCATGTCGCCACGAGGGCCGCGCTCATACCTTAGCACCGAGCCGTAATTAGGCGATTCCAGCCCGCCCTGGAACAACCTTCCGGTCTGCATCATTTGGCAACCGGTGTCGTGCACAGCCGCGGCCGTGTGATAACAGGATCGCAGCAAAGCGAATTTATCCGCATGTTTCGCCATGCGCGGGAAGATTTCCGAGATTTCGATCCCCGGAACGTTGGTCTTGATGGGTTTGTAGGGACCGCGAATCGAGGCGGGCGCGTCCGGCTTCATATCCCAGGTATCAAGCTGGCTCGGCCCACCCACCAGCATCAATTGGATGCAGTTGATTTCCTTGTCGTGCGTGACCGCGCCGGAGGCTTTGAGGGAAAAGAACTCGGGTAATGTCAAACCCATGAAACCGAGCGCGCCGGCGTGGAGGAAGTCGCGGCGGGTGACGCCATCGCAGAACTGAACTTTCCTGTCGGCATCCAGCCTGAACATCTTATTGCCTCCCTCTCAAAGCGGGGGGCTCGAATCGCTTCGGGGCAAAAGTACCCTTTGGATAGACTATCCGGCTACCAACAACTCTCCACACATCCGCCCGCGCCCTTACAAACACTGTTGTAAGGGTGTGTGCCAAGGGATTGCTCCCCTTCCGTATTCCAAGGATTTCCTGCCCCCATCTGATGCTCGCCCTGAGCAACTTGCATTATACCGCACCCAATTTTCAGCGGTGCGAGGAAATTGTTTTGGAAAGGTGCGCTCTGCTCCCCACAATCCATGTTACGATTCTGCCTCTTCCTGAGCATACTAACGCACCGGGAGAAGGCGTGAAGGACGGGAGGCAGCGCAGCGGCATGGTCTGGTGCTCAGCAGAGGTCCGCCGCCGGCCTCCAAGCCGTGCTCGCCATAATTGGGGCAAGCCGGCGAAAAGACCCATCGCACTCTCACGGAACGACCACGGAGGTCACAGCATGTCGCACCGCACTCGCTTCTACGTTCTCTCACTCTGTTTGTCATTGCTCGTCGCTACGGCAGTATGGAATCGCTCCCTGTCTTACTCCGCTCCCCAGGAAAGCGCGAAGGTCATTCACTGGCCTGAGGGAAAGCGTGTAGCCGTAAGTCTGACTTTCGACGATGGGCGCGCCAGCCAGGTTGATACGGGCCTGGATGTTATAAACCCCACTGGCGTCAAAGTTACTTTCTTTGTTAACCCCCCCGCCGTTAAAAATCGGCTTGCGGGCTGGAAACGCGCAGTGGCCAGCGGGCACGAAATCGGTAGCCACACCATGACCCATCCTTGCACCGGAAATTTTCCTTGGTCTCGTCAAAACGCCTTGGAGAACTACACCTTGGAGTCAATGTCCCAGCAGCTTGACGAAGCCAGCGCGCAGATTCAGGAGTTGCTGGGTGTGCACGCCGTCACATTCGCCTATCCCTGCGGCCAGAAGTTCGTGGGCAGGGGTCCGGAGATGAAAAGTTACGTGCCACTAATTGGCCAAAAGTTCCTGGTCGGACGTGGCTACATGGACGAATACTACAACGACCCCCTGTTTTGCGATCTGGCCCAGGCCGGCGGCACGGTTACCGATGACACCGATTATATCGACCTGGTGAAACACATCGAGAAGGCGTCCCAGCAGGGTGATTGGATCATCTTTGTGGGTCACGACATCGGCCAGAAGGCCTTTCAAGTGACCGACAGTATTGCTCTGGCGGCGCTTTGCCGGTATATGCAAGACCCGGCGAACGGCGTGTGGGTGGACACCGTCGAACACATTGCAAAATACGTGATCAAGCAACGCGCAATCGTGGCAAAATAACGTCGCGCCGCAGGGCTGTTGCCCTTGACAAAGGAGCTTTACCGGTTAGCTTGTCGGAGCGGTACAGGTGGGCACAACTGCGTCAACTTGAACCTGCGCCAAATTCACATGACCGGACGACGGCAAGAGGTAGACCGCCGGTTTGGCCAGCCAGTTTCACTGTTTCCTGCGCCTGGGGCGCAAAAGGAGATTTCATGAAGATCGCATTCGACCGCCGAGGATTCTTGCAGACTGCCGGCCTTGCGGCCGCGAGCTCGCTTGTGGCTGCTGCTCGACCCGGCGCTCAAACGTCCGGAGGCGTAGAGCCCCCGCGGCCGCGCCTTCTGACGGGGTGCTGCGCCTACTCCTATGGCAAGTACCTTGAGGCAGGTAAGATGACAATGGAGGATTTCATCCTCAAGGCCGTGGAACTCGAGGTGGTGGGAGTTGACATGACGGCCTATTGGTTGAAGTCCAAGGAACCTGCCTATCTTCATAGTCTGCGGCATCTGGCTTATAAGCACGGGATTCCTTTTTCCGGGGCTGCGTGTGGAGTTGACATGTGCGAGGCCAACCCCGGAAAGCG
The DNA here is from genome assembly GCA_052139985.1 of Terriglobia bacterium. GTDB lineage: Bacteria > Acidobacteriota > Terriglobia > UBA7540 > UBA7540 > Bog-366. The sequence goes on along the minus strand of JBKQVI010000428.1, from coordinate 21,897 downwards.
CGCCGCCCTGATCGCGGAAATAAAGCAATGGGTCGATGTCGCCGACCTGTTGGGCGCATCCCACTTGCGCGTTTTCGGCGGCGAGCTTCCCCACGGCGCTACCATCGCACAAGGAAGAGACTGGGTCGTAGAGGTTATGAAGCCGGCTTGCGATTACGCCGCCACGAAGGGTGTGACGTTGGGCATGGAGACTCACCACGGAATCACCTCGATGGCTTCTGACGTTATCGACATCCTGCACCGAGTCGATTCGCCTTACGCCGGTTGCAATCTGGATATCACCCACTTCCCCAAGGACCCCTACGCGCAGATTGAGGCCCTCCTTCCTTACGCCACCATGACGCACATTCGCGATCATTTCGACAAACCGCGACACGAACCGATCGACCTCGATCGCGTCTGGCAAATGTTCGTCAGAGCAGGTTATCAGGGTTATATGGCGGCCGAGTACGAACCGGGGCCGGGGGAAGAACCCGCAACGGGAGTTCCAAAACTTATCGCGAAGATCAAGACGCTCTGTAAGAAGTACTCGAGTGTCTGACGCCCGCCAAACTCTATGATCTCCAATTCGTCTGAATCCGCGCGGCCTTCACGGGTACGCTGGAAAATGTTGGTTCTGCTGGTGGGTTTCAGTGTAAGTGCCTACGTGCTGCGGGTCAATATCACGATTGCTGAACATCCGCTCATGCGGGAAACCGGCCTCACGCCCGTGCAATTGGGGTGGATTTTCTCCTCTTTCCTGTCTATCTGGTGGGTTTATTACTATCTTGTGGAGATTCGTAGGTTCAGCGTGCTGAGCAGCGGCATCCTCGCCTCGATTCCGTTTATTGTCGCGACGATCACGACGCCGCTTGCCGGCGGCATTAGCGACCGGCTCAGTCTGCGCTTCGGCCGCCGTCACGGCCGGCGCATCGTCCCCATTGTAACGCTCCTCGGCGCGGCCATCCTCGTCTACTTCGGTGGGATCGTGCCCGGTCCCAAGGCTGCCGTCGCAATCCTCTCGCTGGGTGCGGCATTGACCTTGGCTGCCGAGGGGCCAACCTGGGCCAGCATGAGCGAAATGAGCGGGGCCAGCGCCGGAGCCGCCACCGGCGTACTGAATACCGGGAGCAATGTCGGAGGATTCTGCTCCACCCTGCTCACTCCGTGGATCGCCGGGCACTTTGGGTGGCCGTTCGCGTTCGGCGTAGCAAGCATATTCTCCGTGGCTGCCGCGGGTTTCTGGTTCCGTGTTGACGCTACACACAGGATCAACGATGAGCCGCCCGCCGAGATTGTCCAGGGCTAAAGCACGATTCACCGAACTTTACCTTTAGTGTCGCGGCGGATTTGCGCTGCCGTGGCGAGGCAGACTCGCTGCCGTCCAGATCAACGAACCAAATTCGAATGGACTCGCCTCCGCCGGAGGTTGGGCGTTTGGGCACTGTCCCAATTTCGGATGTAGCGCCGGGCTTGAGAGGCTGCGGAAAAAGCGATCGCCATTGCCGATCCCCGCAGGGGATCTATAGAGTAGCCGTGGGCAAGGGCGCGCTTCTTGCGCCCGCCGCCCACGGATCGCGAGCCCCCGATTTCCCCGACCCTGAAGGGGTCGCATTTCCCCACGTCGGGAGACAAACCGCGGGCGGAGCGGCAACGGAAATCGACCCTTACAGGGTCGGAGCCGCTGCTGGGCGCAGTTTCCGGGGGCGTTGCCCCCGGCTATTCTATAGATCCCCTGTGGGGATCATCTGCCCGGCGCGCGGCGGCGTTTTTCCGCAGCCTGTTGAGCCCGGGCACCTGCCGCCCTCAAGGGCGGCGCTACGTTCGAATTAGAGTACCGGCGTTTGCGACCGAACTCAATTTGGATAAGACTGAGGTAAACTCGCCTCTACATTATCGAGCCGACTTGCTACCTCAACGTGCCAACCCGACATCTAAATTTGAACGCTCGCGTTTGACGATTCTGGAATGAGGAGGGGTGAAATCCCATGGCTCCAATGACCGTGCTGGTGATCGACAACCCCCAGAATGAACACTTGAAGCCGCTCCGGCGGCTGCCGGAAACTTTGAAAGTGATCGTTAGCGATCGGTTGGATGTGTTGCAGGCGGCGGCCCCGGAAGCTGAGGCGATCATGATCGCCGGGGATGGCCAGTTGCTGCGCGCCGTCTTTCCCAAGGCCGTTCGCCTGCGTTGGCTGCATTCGTTTTCTGCTGGTGTGGAGGCGTACCTGTTTCCGGAACTGATCGAAAGTCCGGTGGTGATGACCAACTCGCGCGGAGTCTTCAAGAAACCCCTGGCGGAGTTTGTGATTACTAGCGCTCTGTACTTCGCCAAGGACCTGCGGCGCATGTTGCGAAACCAGGAAGCAGGGGTGTGGGAGCGCTATGATGTGGAGGAAATTCGCGGCAAGGTGATGGGGATTATCGGTTACGGGGAGACGGGACGCGCCTGCGCGGAACTGGCTCGGCCGTTTGGAATGACCTTGTACGGCCTGCGGCGGCGGCCCGAACTCTCCCAAGACGACCCGCTGCTGGACCGCGTTTTCGGCGCGGACCGTCTTCTGGAGGTGCTGGCAGTCTCGGATTATGTCGTACTGACGGCGCCCGCCACCTACGCGACGCGCAATTTGATTGGCGAGCCTGAACTTGGCGCCATGAAGCGCACCGCAGTTTTGATCAACGTGGGCAGGGGTTGGTCCGTGGACGAGGCTGCACTCGTTCGCGCGCTGGAAGGAGATCGCATCCGCGGCGCAGCATTGGACGTGTTCGAGACTGAGCCCCTTCCCCCCGGTCATGCTTTGTATCGAGTGAAGAACCTGCTGCTTTCGCCCCACACCGCGGACCACATCCCCGGCTGGCAAGACTTGTCATTGCAATTCTTTCTCGCCAATCTGGAAAGATTTGTGCAGGGTTTGCCGGTCGAAAATGTCGTCGATAAGCACGCGGGCTATTGAGGTTCCTCCGGGGGCCACAACTGCTAACGGTGGTTACCTTGCATCGACTTTTTGTAGCCTCTAGCCATGCAGATTGCACTTGACAACCGTAGCGTAGGGTGATATGCTTGAGAAATGTCACGGCGAGGCACGGTCATGCCTGCGAGCAAGTCTCCCTCCTGCGTCAAATTTTACCCGCCTGATCTGTGGACTTGGCGAGCGGGAATTCCGCTTAGCTCCGAAGAAGAACTTCGCGCTGCCTGCACGACGGATGCAAGATCCCAGCGTGCGCCGATTGTGCGGCTCTCCGCCATTTCGGTCAAACTTAGAAACGAAACGACGACCAATAAAAAGATGTTAAAAATGAAGAGTGCTCCCAATAGTATGTTGAAAACAAAGGGTCAAAAAAAGTGCTCCCAATAAGTTGAGGAAAATAAATGCGTTATCTAGCTTTTCCCTTAATACAATGAAAACAGGTATGTTAGCGGCAATTATGGGCGAAGATGGCGCGGCACGGGCATCCTGCCCGTGTAAGTCCTCGCCAGGATGGCCAAGCCACAAGAACTGGATTCCCGGTCCCTGCCTTGGTGGGGAAAAGCTTCGCGGGAATGATCGTCAGGGTCGCATTCCCCATGATACCAGCCCCGCAGCTTGCCATTATGTTGATCAAAACTAAGCGAGTTATTGAAACAAAGGGAACAGGAACTAAGAAACCAGCAACCGCAGCTCCCTTTCCGCACACAACTCGCCTGGTGGCGGATGGGGGGCACTGCCGTAAGAATCAAGATGCGCCGGACCTTGTTTTTTTCCGGGAAGCGAAAAGGGGGCTTGAAATGAAAATTCGAGAAATCCGTTCTGCGGGCTTGAGGGGAGAAACCCCGTTAGGCGGTTGGGCCAATGAGCCGAAGCCGGAAGACTGCATCCACACCATCATTGCCGTGCTCACGGATGAAGGTTCGGTGGGATGGGGAAGCGCCTTTACCAAGGACGAACTCGTGCGCGGCGCCCTTACTGTCCTTCGTCCGTTTTACACAGGTGAAAGCGCGATCGAGCCGGAACGGGTGAGCGAGATCTTGCACCAGAACACGTTCTGGATGGGACGCGGAGGCTCCATCACGCACACCATCAGCGGCATCGACATTGCCCTTTGGGACCTGCTTGGGCAAGCCACCGGCCAGCCCGTGGGCCGATTGCTGGGAGGCCGCTACCGCGACCACGTCATGCCTTACGCCTCGCTGCTCATGGAGGAGCCGGCCAAGATGGCGGATCGGCTTCTGCCGCTCAAGGCGCAAGGATTCCGCGCCTTCAAAATCGGCTGGGGACCGTTTGGACGTCGCGATAAAGCCACCGATGAAGCCATCGTCTGTGCCGCGCGGGAAGCGATTGGGCCGGATTGCCGCCTCATGGTCGATGCCGGCGCCAGTGATGCCTTCTGGCCGCAAGGATTCAAGTGGGCGTTGAACACATCGCACATGCTGGCCAACTACGATGTTGCCTGGTTTGAAGAACCGTTGTTGCCGGATAGCCTGCAAGATTATGTGGCACTGCGGCGGCAGTCGCCGGTGCCGATCGCCGGCGGCGAAGTGCTGACTCGACGCCAATCGTTCCAGCCGTGGCTGCAGGCGGGCGCGTTCGACATTGTCCAGCCGGACGCTACAAAGGTGGGTGGACTCAGTGAGTCGCGCCGCATCGGGTGGATGGCCCGCGAGAACGGCGTGCGCATGATTCCCCACGGATGGAACACCGCCCTGGGACTGGCCGCCGACCTGCAACTTGCCTCGGCGTTCCCGGAGATCAACCTCGTCGAATACCTAACCGGCTCGCCGTTTATCGATAACATCGCCGCCGGGGGATGGAAGTTGAATGCGGATGGCACCCTGCCTATTCCCGACCGGCCAGGCTTGGGCATCACAGTTGATTTGGACGCCGTGGCACGCTACACGGGCGTAAAGAATTTCCTCGGATGAACTTGGGAGTATCACACTGAGATACTCTTTCGCGCTCGAACGTCAGCCATGTGGCTACCTTCCGGGGGCATTCCCCGGCATCGATTTGTGCTAACATCCAGGGCGTTCGAGGAAGCACGAGACTCGTTGGGGATTGCGGTGCGTGCCTTGCCACGTAGTTTATCTCTGATCGCCGGGCTGGCCTTCCTCGCCCTGCCCCTGCCCGGCCTTGCAATCGAAGGAGCACAAACGCCTTCTTCCGCGCGAGCGAACACGGCTCTCGATGAAGGGCCCTTCAAGAAAATCGATGGCTTGATCGGGGCGAAGGAATTCGAAAAGGCTGAAGGTATCCTCCAGGGGGAGCTCGCCAAAGGCGCCCCTCCGGCGCTCGTTTATTTTCGCATGGGCAAGCTTTACCTGGACCACGATGAGTGGACCCGCGCCGCATCGAATCTCGAAAAGTCGATTCAAGTGTGTGAGGACAATGACGAGGCTCACTTACTGCTTGGTTTGGCGTATCGTGAGCTCAAGAAACCGGCCCAGTCAGAGGAGCAGTTCTCGCGCGCGGCTGCGCTGAATCCTACGAGCAGCGTGAATGCCTACTTTGCCGGACAGCAGCTTTTGATGGACATGCGGTACGAAGCGGCCTTGCCCTACCTATACACGGCGGTGAGGCTGGATCCGCGCAGCGCCTCCACTTATCGCGCCCTCGGCATGGCCCAGGTGCATATCGGCAATTTCGGACTGGCAGAGTCCTACTACCGAAAGGCGGTTGTCGCCGTCGGCGATTCCGATGCCGCGAGCCCTGAGTCGTTTCTGGACTTGGCCTACATTCTCCTGTTAGGCCACGACCCGGTCAAAGTAGAGGAGGCATTGAAATTGGCGGAGCGCGCCGAGAAGCTTCGGCCCCAGTCTGCCAGCGCTCATTACCTGGCCGGAAAGGCGCTCATGAAGATGGGGCATGCGAAGGAAGCTGTGCTGGAGTTGGAGCAGGCAACCAAGCTCGAACCCGACGATAGCAAGGCACACTTTCAACTGGCGCTTGCTTACGACCAATTGGGGGAGAAGGAGAAAGCCAGCGCCGAGCGTCAGGCGCTCGCCCACACCAAGCTCCCCGCCAATCAGCAGGGCATGGCCTCGGGAACCGTAATGCCGCAATAGGTTCGGTAAGCCGCAGCGTTCTCCCGCATGGGAATGGCATCGAGTCAAACCACGGATTGAGGACGGCGATCCACCGAAAAGCCTGGACAACATTGTTACACGCAGCGTTCGTGAGAGTTGTGCATGGCGACTCGCCAATTGATCGTGGGAGTGTAAGATGAACCGAAGCCAAGCGCGAAAACCACCATCGTCCGGACCGGAGAGACTCATGCCGGTTTCTTTTCCTTTGTATTCATTTTTTTTCTTCGCATTTTTGTTGACAAGCAACGAATGAATTGGTTAAGTTCAGTCGTCGTAGTCAATCAGTTCAGGTCAACGCACCAAATAAAACAGCAAGTCCCACGACGAAGATAGCCTGCAATCTGCGCGTCTATCCCCGCCAAAGGCAGCGGGGGCTATGCGGGGGTCAAAGGGGTCACATCTCTTGGTACACAGGAGGTATGGTATGAGACGGAGTGTCTCGGAGCGTGGCGGGCTGCAGGCAGTTTCCCCCATTGCTGCCGGTATAGTCGCGCTCTTTTTTGTTAGCGTGCTGACTTGTCGTGCCCAGGAGGTCACCGCTACGCTCTACGGGTCGGTGACGGATCCTGCCGGCGCGGCAATCCCCGATGCCTCGGTCACCATAACGAACCCTGCTACCGGCCAATCGGTGGAAACCAAGACCGGGAGCGATGGCAACTACATTGTCACCTCTCTCCGTCCCGCCGTTTACAACGTCGCGGTGGAACGCACAGGGTTTGAGAAGTCGGTCCAGACGGGTATCACGCTGGAAGTGAACCAGAAAGCCCGCGTTGATGTACAACTCAAAGTGGGAGCAGTGACCACGACCGTGGAAGTTGCCGGCGCCGCTCCTCTGGTAGAGACGGCCACGGCGACCGTGGGTGTGGAAATCACGACGACGGAAGTAACGGAACTGCCGCTGAATATCCGGCGTTTCGGCCAACTTCCTCTTCTGATGCCGGGCACGGTGATGGATCGCGGCGGCTTTTCGAACAACATTTTCGGCTCGCCCTTCAGCGAAAACACTTACGCCGCCAACGGCGCGCGCGGTTCGGGAAACAACGTGCTGATCGACGGCATCGATTCCAAGAATATGATGACGGGCGGATTTTCCCTCCAACCCTCGCCGGATGCGGTGCAGGAATTCAAGGTCCAAACGGAGTCGTTTTCCGCGGTTTTCGGAAAGGACGCCGGCTCGACCATCAACCTCGTCACCAAGTCCGGGACCAACCAATTTCACGGGACCGCCTTCGAGTTCCTGCGTAATAACGTGCTGGACTCGCGTAATTTCTTTTCGCAGATAACGCCGGAATTGCGGCGCAACCAATTCGGCGCGTATCTCGGTGGACCCGTCAAGAAGAACAAGACTTTCTTCTTTGGGGGTTACGATGGTCTTCGTCTGCGTCAGGGAGAGACCGATGTTGACACCATTCCCACGACATCCATGGAGCAAGGCAACTTCTCGGCATTCCTGACGGGCCAGACGTTTTCTCCGTGCGCCAACCCCTCCGGCAGCGACCCGGAGTTTGACACCGGCCAGGTTTTCGACCCCGGGAGCATAACCCAAATCACTTGTAGCAACGGGACTACAACGAACACCGCGACGCCGTTTAATGGTAACGTCATTCCCACGGGGATGATCAACCAGACGGCGCTGAAGGTAATTCCGTACTGGCCTTCTCCCAATGCTCCGGGATTGTTCAGTAACTACATCGTGAACCCCATAAACAACCGCCGGGACAACCAGGTGACGGCGAAGGTCGATCACGAGTTTAGTGAGAAGGACAAGCTTTTCGTCCGCTACCTGTTCGGGCAGTCCATAACCTACACACCGGACCAGGCCTACTCGAATTTGCCGGGGTTTGGCGACAAAATCCGTTTTCGGGGCCAGAATGTTGCTCTGAGCTGGTCGCATACGATCAGCCCCAATTGGCTCAATGAGGTCCGCATCGGTTTCTCCCGCGACATGGATGTGGGGACCTGTGCGGCCTGTCCGCGCGCGCCCGGCTTCATGGAGAGTTTCGGGGTTCCCGGGTTAAAGCCTGTCACCGGGTACGATGAGGGCTTTCCGGCGTTCGAATTCGCCCAAGGCTATGAGACCATCGGTGATTCTAACTACCGGCCCGTGGAATCGAACGACATGGTGGAAAAGTACGACGATACCATGACCTTGATTAAGGGTAAGCACACGCTGGCCTTCGGTACCGATATCCAGCCCTACCAATCTTTGCGCGATCGCGCGCCCTTTTCGCCTCACGGTCAAATGTTCTACCAAGGAGATTACTCCAACAATGCCATTGGCGACTTTCTGCTGGGCTACCCCAGTTCCGTGGGCCGTAGTGTGAGTGAAGGCATTAACTACCACGATGGAAGATTCTGGAATTTCTTCTTCCAGGATGACTATCGCGCGTCCAGGAAGCTGACCCTCAACGTCGGGCTGCGTTGGGAGTATCACCAGATGCCCACGGATCGGCACAACGTGGGCGCGATTCTCTACGAGATTCCCGGCGCCGGCCTCTTCAAGCCGGGCAACGCGATCATACTGATGCCTGGGAATGCCGGCAATCAGTACTGCAACAATTCCTTCTACACGAATTCCCTGGGCGAGCCGCTGGTTGGCTGCCCCTCCGCATTGGCGAAGTACGGCTTTTCCGGCCGCGACACCGAGTCACTCGCCTATCCGGACCGCTTCAACTGGGCCCCGCGTTTCGGTTTCGCTTACCGGCCGACCGACTCCGACAAGTTCGTGATGCGGGCAGGATACGGGCTCTTCTTCGACATCTCGGAATTCAATGTGTTCCACTACGGCTTTAACAATCCTCTCCAAGGCGCCAGCCAGTTCAATTCCGGAGGCAACTTCAGCGGGCCGTCCACCGGCAACAGTCTGGTGGTTCCTTCGTTCTCGAACGCCACCGCCTTCACTTCCGCCGCCCTTCCCACCCTGCCGAATGCGTTCATTTCGGTGAACGTGGACCCGCACTTCCGGCAGCCTTATATCGACGAGTGGGACTTCGAGATTGAAAGCCAGCTTTCGTCGAACCTGGCCCTGTCGGTTCGTTATCTAGGAACCGCGGCGTTTGAGATGAGCCACTTCCACTTCTTTGGTAACCAGGCGGTCCCCGGACCCGGCTCGGATTTCGCCTCCATCCAAGCTCGCCGGCCCTTCCCGGACTTCGGCTTCACCGCCACCTCGAGCTCCGGCGCCAATGCCAATTACAACAGCTTGCAGGTACAATTGACCAAGAAGTTGTCTTACGGCTTGAGCATCCTCGCCGGCTACACCTACGCCCACTCGCTGGATGATAACGAGGGTGAAGAGGGCGCCTACGCCGATAGCGGAGCCGGTCAAAGCCAGAACGACAATGACCCCGGAGGCGAGTATGCCTCCAGCGTGAACGACGTGCGGCACCGCATTACCTTTAGCTCCATTTATCAGTTACCCTTTGGACGAGGAAAGCGTTTTGCCGGCAACAGCAACCGTTTTGTGCAGGCCGTGATGGGTGGTTGGACAGCCACCACCATCATCTCCTGGCAGACCGGCTTCCCCTTTACCGTCCAGGCCGGTACGAACTATAACAACACTTCCACCGGCAATCTGCGGCCGGACCGCATCTGCAACGGCGCTCTGCCTGTTGGAAAACGCACCGTGGCCAACTGGTTCAACACCAGTTGCTTTACCCTCTCAACCATTTTGGCCGACCAGTCCAATGGCATCTGGCGGTTCGGCAATTCGCCTCGCAGCGTTCTGGAGGGCCCACGTAATTCCGATACCGACCTCGCCCTCCTAAAGGACTTCCAATTGGGGGAGCGAGTCAAAGCGCAATTCCGTGCCGAATTCTTCAACACTTTCAACCAGGCGCACTTTGACCCCAATGGAGTGTCCACGAACATGCAGGCGGGGAATTTTGGTCAGGTCTATCTCGCCGACCCACCGCGCGACATTCAATTTGCTCTGAAGTTTATGTTCTGAGCTTGGAATCTCTGCGGTGGCAATTCCTGAAACGCGGGGTCTTGCGGCCCCGCGTTTCCTATTTTTGGGGTCATCGGGCGTGACGAGCGCAGGCTGGCAGCACGCTGCGACAATTAGCCTTACTCAGCCCGCAGCGCCTCCAAAGGCGAGACTAGACTCGCACGGATCGCTGGAATCAAAGATGCGACCAGCACCGAGAACCCGAGTGTCATAACCGCCACTGAAATCACCACGGGATCGTAGGGATTCATTCCGTACAGTTGGTGGCCCAGGAAGCGCCCCGCTGCGAACGTCAAGGGCAGCCCGACCACCAGACCAAATGCCACCAGCCCAAGGGCGCCCCGGAGTACCAGCGCTACAACCTGGCCGCGACTAGCGCCGAGCGCCACACGCACGCCAATCTCGTTGGTGCGGCGTCCGGCGTTATAGGCCGTAAGCCCATACAACCCTATAGAGGCCAGGAGGAGGGAAAGTATTCCAAAGAGCGACGTGATACGTGCAATCAGGCGCTGCTGAGTGAACTGACCAGCTACTTGCTCTCGCAGAGTGCGAATCGAAATGATCGGCAGATTGGGGTCCACCGAGGCCATGGCTTGGCGCAATTGTGCGGAGGTCAGGTTGGCTCCCGGCCGGCTCACAATGACAATATCGTGTAGGAAATGCGAGCCCGGATCGCCATCCGCTCCGGTATTTGGCAAGACGTCATGCTGCGCTTCGGGTAGAAAGAAGAACGGGCCAACCGGCTTGTCGAGATCGAAGTCCAGATAGCGGGCGTCTTGGGCGATGCCGACGATTTCGTATTGGCGGGACGCTCCCATATCCGATTGTCCGAAGTACTTTCCGATCGGGCCCTCACCCTTAGAAAACTTCCGTGCAAACGCTTCATTGATGATGGCCACGTGCTGTGAGGTCGCCGTATCCTGCTCAGAGATGCCGCGCCCTGCGAGGATATGAGTTCCGATAGCGTCGAAGTATCCGTCCGTGACCCGATCCCAAAATGCAAGGTTGTCGTCGTGGGGTCCGGGCGCCGGATGTCCATCCACCCATACGCCAGCGCCCCAATTGTTGCCGCTTAGCGGTGAGTACTGGCAGATAGCCACCGCCGATACGCCAGGAACGCTCAATAGTGAATCATGAATACGCCCGTAAAGTGTCGTGAGCTGCTCTAATTGATAGCCGGCGAGTCCGGGATCGATATGCACAATGGTGCGCCGGTCCTGGGCGAAGCCGAAATTCTGATTCTCGAGACGGTGCAAAACGGACGTGAGCAGTCCCGACGCTGCCAACAAAACCAAAGACAGCGCTGCCTGGAACACCACGAGCGTCTTCCGGGGAAGCGAGCCCGTGCGGGCGGTGGAGCGGCTGGAGCCGCGCAGGGCTTCAATGGGATCAACGCGGGTGGCCATCCAGGCAGGAGTAATACCAAAGGCAATACCGGAGATCAACGAAACGCCGAATGCAAACAGCAGCACCGGCATCGAGGGCGACGCGCTGATGGGCACGCTTCCCATGCCGGCAACATGAGGGAAGGCAAAATGCAGAATAAGGCGGGTGCCGGCAAATGCCACCGCCAAACCCGCCGCACCACCCGCGAGCGATAGCCAAATGCTTTCGGTGAGGGCCTGCCTTACCAGCCGCGATGCTTGCGCCCCCAACGCCATGCTTAAAGATATCTGCCGCCGCCGCTCCATGCCGCGCACGAGCATGAGGTTGGCCACGTTGGCGCAGACGATGAGGAGCACGAACGCCGAAATCATCATCAGGATTTGAAGCCAGTGCTCGTATTCCTCGCGCATGCTGGTGATGCCGGCGCCACCGGGGCGCAGGAACAGGATCTGTTCGGGAAAGCTGGCGCGATCATTGGCGCTCATATCGTCCCAATGCGAGCGCAGCCACTGCTTCAGCTCCACCCGCATATCGGCCTCTATGGATGCGGGGGCCGCGCTGGGCCGGATGCGCCCGATCAGGTCCAGCCAGTACTGGTCAGGCTGATTAATATCGCCCGCGGCTCCAACCAAGGATTCGCTGGCCAACGGCAGAAAGAAATCGGGTGGAGTGTCGCGCAGACGATCGCCATAGAAACCCGGCGGAGTGATTCCCACGACGGTAAAGGGCTGGTCATCCAGATTGAAGGCGCCACCGATGACGGAGGGATCGGATCCGTACTGTTGCTGCCACAAGCGGTAGCTCATGACGGCGACCGGCGGAGCGCCGGCTTGATCGTCGCCGTCGGCCAGCAGCCGTCCGGCATATCCCCTGATGCCAAACATGGTGAAGTAATTGCCTGAAACGAATTCCCCGTGATAGCTTTGCGCCGCCTCCTTGCCGCCCGAGCGTCGGACGCCAAACAGCGACCCGCCCGCCTGGAACGCCGCCAATTCGGCAAAACCCTGGGTGTTGTCCCGAAAATGTTTGTATAAATCGTAGGAGAAAATCGAAAACTCATTCTCCTGGCTGTACCCGCCCCAGTAACAGCAACGCGACTCTTTTCCCAGGCGGTACAACTCGGCCGGTCTCGCCACTGCCAGCGACTTCAATAAAACGGCGTGCACCAATGTAAAAATGGAAGTGGTCGCACCGATGCCCAGCGCCAGCGTGAGAACAACCGTGACGGTGAACGCCGGGGACTTCCGCAAGCGGCGCAGTGCGTAACGCGTATCCTGAAACAAAGCTTCAGCGAACGGCAGTCCCCTCTGATCCCGGTAGTCCTCCTTGATCGCCTCCACCGCTCCGAACTTCAGCAGCGCTTGGCGTCGCGCTTCGACAGGTGATAAACCGGCGCGCAGGTTTTCGGCAGTTTGCAGGGCGAGATGTTCTTGAATCTCCGATTTCAAGCGTTCTTCGTCCTGCCGTGTGCTTGCCCAGGAGACCAACCGCTTGAGGAATCGCCTTAGGGTTCTCATTTCAGGTCCTCCGCTTTCGCCGCAAAGAATCGCCCAATGATGGCCGTCGTTTGCTCCCAATCGCGCGTCTCGGACAGCAACTGTTTGCGCCCCTCGTGTGTCAATCGATAGAAGCGCGCCCGGCGGTTGCTCTCGGAGGAACCCCATACGGAGGTGATCGATCTTTCCTGCTCCAATTTCAGCGGGACGGGATACAACGTGCCTTGATTCAGCGTGAGCAGGTCGCCGCTGCTCCGCTCGAAGGGCCGGGCGATGCCGTAATCGTGCAGAGGTCCCAGCACATCCAGGGTCTTAAGTACCCTGAGCGCCGATGTGCCCTGTCGAACATCCGTTTTTTCTCTCATAGGGTCCATTGGGTTTCCAACAGGAAGTGTGCCATACTTCATTTTGGAAAGCAATAGGAGTGTGTTTGGTGGCTATTGCCCTAAGTTCGGGTCCAATTCGGGGCTTTTTTCGGTGTGCGCCGCGCTAAAGGGCAGCGCTACGTCCGACGCTTCGGCGTTCGCGCTCGTGCGGCGTACCCACAGTCGACACAACCGCAGTGTGGATGGGGTCGATGGAGTAGGGAAAATCTGGTGCTGCACTTCCAGCAGAATAGAATACCCGCGGCGTTAAATCATACGGTCCCGGAGTGGGTAGAGGGTGCTCCAAAGGCCGGGGATTAGTTATGAGTATGCGGATCCGACTCCGAGGGTGCCACTATATTGGCGTCCGGCGCTTCATTGCCAACCGGAATCATGGTTTCGTCTCCCAAGCCTACGATTTCGTCCGATGTTTCGCTTGGCGTGCGGCCGGCGAGTTTCTTCTGGGCGCGCCGTTCGGCTTTCTCGCGCTGTTTTTCTAATCGCTTCATTTCTTTCTGACGCTTCAGAAACGTAGCCATGGTGTCCCCTCCAAATCCGAATATAGCTGGCGATACCCTACCGCTTCACTTGCGACTACCAGCGCGGTTCCCGCGGCTTGCGGGGGGCTTCGCTGTAATCCTCGTTGGAGAAGCCGCCACGGCCTCGCCCCCCCCCGCCGCCACTGCTGCTTCGCGGTCCGGGGGGCCGATCCGTCTTGGGGCGTGCTTCGTTCACCTTAAGAGCGCGTCCGCCGACCTCTTTTCCATTAAGGCCGGCAATTGCCTTGGCCGCTTCTTCGTCATTGGGCATTTCCACAAAAGCGAAGCCGCGGGCTCGTCCTGTCTCCCGATCCATCGCCACGTGCACACGCGTGACCTGCCCAAAGGCTTGGAACAGCGCGGTTAACTCGCTTTCCGTAGTCTGGAAGCTCATATTGCCAACAAAGAGGTTTTTCATGTTTTTCCTTTACGTACCTTACATAACCGGGGCGGCAAGGTGCCAGGCACCAGCCCGCCTCCTGGGTTGTCTTACAAAGAATTCTGGACAAACAGCCGGAAGTGGCCCGACCGCGACGGATGGCGGAGTTTCCTCAGTACGATCGCTTCGATCTGGCGGATGCGCTCGCGCGTGACGGCGAAAGTTCGGCCGACTTCCTCGAGCGTACACTCGCTGCCATCACCCAGCCCAAATCGCATACGGATAATGGCTTCTTCGCGCGCCGTTAGCGTTTTCAGCATCGACGCTACCCGTTCTTTCAAATTGAGGTTAATCACCGCGTCCGATGGCGATGCCGACGTCTTATCTTCAAGGAGGTCCCCCAAGGCAGATTCCCCGTCCTTCCCCACCGGCGTCCCCAATGACACGGGCTGCTGCGCGATCTTCCGGGTGCTGCGCACCTTTTCGACCGGCACTTCCAGGCGCTGGGCGATTTCTTCCGAAGTAGGCTCGCGCCCTAACTCTTGCACGAGTTGCCGGCTGGTACGAACCTGCTTATTGATAGCTCCGAACATGTGCACGGGCACGCGAATCGTGCGCGCCTTGTCGGCAATCGCGCGCGAGACGGCCTGATGAATCCACCAAGTTGCATAGGTCGAGAACTTGTAGCCTCGACGCCAGTCGAATTTATCCGCTCCCCGCATCAGGCCGATATTGCCCTCCTGGATCAGATCGAGAAATTCCAGACCCCGGTTCGCATATTTCTTGGCGATCGATACCACGAGGCGGAGATTAGCCTCCGTCAACTCTTTCTTGGCTCGTTCGGCGTCGGCTTCGCCGCGGCGGATCAGGCTGAGCGAACGTTTCAGCGCGGTGATGCCGATCTCACCGGTTTCCTCGATCTCTTTCTGCTGTTTGCGGCGCGAAGGCAGATCCGCGCGCGACGGGCCGGTCTTCCCGCTGGTCGAGCCGGCGCGCCGCTCCAGCCGTGCAGACTCGCGTCCCAGGGACTCAATCCGCTCCACGGTGTGACGCAACTCGTCCGCCAGGCGCTTCTTCTCCAGGGGGTGCAAAGGGATCGAACGAAACAGTTGCGATATCTGCACGCGCATCCGCGCCAATTGCCAACGGGCCCGCCCTTGGGCCCGCGTGTTCGATTTCGGAAGGCCACTCAAGCGCGCCGCGGCTTTAACCGCCTCCGCATAGAGCTTTTCGATCTTATCGAGGGTTCGCAGCGTGTCGCGGGTTTTCTTCGCGATTTTCTTTGCCGTCAACTCTTCTTCGTCGAAGTGAAGGACTTCTCGTATGGAACGCGCGCCGTCGCGAATTTCCTTGCCGACAGCAATAAGCTCCCTGACGACCAGCGGCGAACGCGAAATTGTCCTCAGCACCAAGCCGTGCCCACGCTCCATGCGCTTGGCGATCGCCACTTCCTGTTCCCGCTTAAGCAACGGCACGCGACCCATTTCGCGGAGATACACCCGCACCGGATCGCTGGTGTTATCCGCAAGAGTGGCCGTCTCGTCGATTTCGGCTTCTTCAACGTGGGCAAGACCTTCGTGCTCTTCCACTTCCCCGCCCTCAGGATTTTCGATTACTCCGTGAGCGGTCCTCGTCTCCAAGGCATTATCGTAGACTGGGATGTTGTGATGCTCAAATGCGGTGAACGGATTCTTGATCTCTTCCGACGTGCTAATTGGGGGTGGTAGGGTTTCGGTCACCTCGTCATAAATACCATAGCCGCGTTCCTTCGCACTGCTGATGAGGTGGCGCACCCGATCATCCTGTTTCTGAAGCTCAAGCGACAACGATTTCCCTCCTAAAAGGACGGCTGCCAGCAGCTATCCGTTTCTTCTCGCCCTGTCATTACCGAGAAGAGGCCGTAGATGCCCCTAATTGCAAGGATCGGAACGACAATTCGCGGGACTCACCCATAGGCGACGACGGGGCGCCAATACCCCCTCCGCCCTTATTCACGAGGCTTGCGATGGTCCCCGGTCTCATCCCACCTATGGCCTTAGTACGCTTCTATTGTACACTAGGTGCCCTCATCGCGCTCCTATAATTCTTAGGGCTGGGTCGAGGACTCTCGGGAAGGTCTCTCACTGACGCAGGGCGCTGTCCGGCGCCACCACCTCAGTTGGGGCCTTCGCTAGCAACTGCCGGTAAACAATGCGCAAAGTGGCAAGCACCGGAACCGAGAGAAAGCTGCCCGGCACGCCGGCAATAGATCCTCCCGCCAGGACTCCGAAGATCACCAACAACGGGTGTAGCTTCATGCCGGCGCTCAGCAGATGTGGAGACACAACGTAATCCTGAAAAAACCGGAAGGCAACGAGGAATACAAGAATCGCGAGCAGGTGGTGAGAACCGCTCAAGCCGGCCACAAGCAACACGCTGATGGCTCCCGTCAGAGGGCCCACCATGGGAATGAATTCCAAAGGAAAGGCCACCGCCGCTAACAGAATGCCGTACGGAACGCCGATCACCGAGAAAAAGAGTCCATAAGCCGAAGAGGCTACCAATCCCATTAGAACCAACGCCCGCATGTAGAGCGCCAGCAGCACGTGCAGGTCGGCGACGATACTCTCCGCCATGTCGCGGCGCGCGCCTGCGGAAAAAAGACCTAATATAGAAGCGCGAATCTCACGCCCATCCTTCAGGAAGAAGAAGCTCAGAATCGGGACCAGCACAATGAAGATCAGGTTACCGGCGCGCGACATGACTCCCAAGGCGGCGTTTGAAAGCAGTGCCAGGATGTCTCGCGAATGCTGGGCGAGCTGATGTTGTACGGCCGAAATGACAGCGCTCTTTACGGTGGGAGCGGTGGGTGAGCCAGCGGGAGCAACGGCAGGCTGGAATCGTGCAAGGAGATCGGGAAGTCTGGCGGCCAACGCGTTCGCCTGCAAGACCACCCGCGAGCCAACCGCAAATCCCACGACGATCAGAAACCCGACCAGCGCGAGGTAGACAAGAGTAAGCGCGAGCAGCCTTGACCGCCCCGGCAGCCGCCGATCGAGAAGCTTCACCCATGGCCACAGCAGGTAGGCAAGCAGCAGCGCCACGACAAAGATAAACAGAGTCTCGCGAACAAGATACAGCAGTCTCACCAACAGAAGAATGAAAACCGCGGTCCAGGTGTACCGCGCGGCATTGCGATCAAGGCCCAGCAAGAGTCTGCTCCTTTAATGACCTATTCACGGGATTGTCACGAGGCTGCGGTCTGATAAGTTACTCAATCCAGGCCCTCCTTTGCTACCAAAATCTTACCTGACAGATGCCTCGGTCATCTCTTATCCCGACGAACCTCGGTTTAGACCGTGCGCTGCACGTTAACGCTGACCGGAAAGGGCATTTTCGGGCGGCAAAAACCGCTCGGGCACAAATGTTCCCTGGCTGAAAGCGGCCACCCAGGTGGCCGAAATCGGCCAGTGGAGGGCCATAAAGGCTGTGACACCCGAGACGAGACGCGGTTCAAGCCAGATTATATTTCTTTAACCTGCCCCGGCGCGAACCGATGGGCCTGACAAAACGGGCAGCGCGGACGCGGTCTGGCCAGCGTCACTGTCAGCACGATAAGGGATTGTCACAGCGCCGTTAAAGTCAAGCAAGCGAAAGCCGATACCTGCGCCTGGGAGGTCATGGTTCCGGCCCGCCAGAGTTTGAAAACTCATCGGCGAATCCCGGTTAACATAAGGAGCAAGCGCGTCGGAATCCCCTCCCCGAGCGGCATTATCCCACGCCGAGGCATCCGTTGGGTCGCCATGGAATATCAATTGCACCAACGCTACCGAGGTCAATAGAGCCATGCAACCGAATACACGTTCACTGAGCGCATTACTGGCAACTTTGGCGTGTGCTTCTTCGTTAGCACACGCCACGGAACGGCTGCGGGTCGAGCCGGGTACGAAGATTCCCGTTCGACTGGAAAGGTCGGTAGGCACCAAGGATTTCTATCAATGGCACTCATTTGGCGACGTCCGCACTGTCTCCGGAACACTCATGCAGGATATCGAAACCTCCGACGGCCAAGTGGCGCTTCCGGCGGGGACCAAAATCCGGGTGGCGGTCCTCGAGAGCAAACATGCCGGGCAGATCGAGGGTCGGTCGCGCTTGCGGCTGGGCCTTTACTCCGTGGCGACGCCAGACGGTGAAGTGATTCCGCTTGACGGCTACCCCAACCAGCTCGGCCGCCACAAAGTTGACAAGGAGGGCACGGCTCACGGCAACCGGGGACTGGTGAAAGACGCAGGTGTTGATTTCGGGTCAGTTACTATCGGCGCCGGCGCCGGCTTCCTCGCTTTCGGGCCGGTGGGTGCGGCGGTAGGCGCCGGCGGCGGCCTTCTGGTGGCGGCAATTTGGACCGTGGCGCGGCGCGGTCCTGACCTGGTAGTCCCGGCAGGCACGGTGGTCGATTTCGTGCTGGGCAGGCCGGCATCCTTCGTGGGCACCGGCGACATCGACAGCGACGGGCCCAGGCTACAGCCGACAAGGTGGGGCGCAGGCCAGCCGGTTCTGCCGTCGGAGGACCTCCTGGAAATGGCTGACCGAGTCGATACCGATCCCAGCGGCGTGTTGCGCCAGTTGAAAGAATTGAAGTTCCGGGACCGGCCTTCCGTGGACCGCATCTTTGCCAAGTACCTGCAAGCCGTCGCGCGCTTCCAGTCCGGGGACCATGGCTCCGAGCCGCTCAACTTGATGCGCGAGGCATACAGCGACGGGCAAAGATCCAGCCTGCCCGACTCGGCGCGGGCGGAAATGGCGCGCAACCTCGTCGTGATCATGCGCGCTACCGAGAAAAACTGGGAACGCGACCCCCTCCTGAACGACCCCCATGTGCAGACTGCGCTGGTGGAGGAAATCCAATGAAAGCGATGATGACATTGGTGTGTTGTGCGATTGCAGGCGTGACGTTTGCCCAACAGCCCGCCCCTCCTGACGCGCCGGCTCCCGTGTCCGCGGCTCCGGAAGTTTCCCAGGCGCCGCAGGCAGGACCTGCGTCTGCGCATCTATTGCCTTCGAGTAAGGAATCGCTCCAGGTGCGTGTCCGGCGCATCCTGGACAATTTCGATCAGCGTCACCAGCAGCGCGTACTCGAAATGTCGTCGTACGACAAGGCGGGTGATGTCGAACCAGGTGCCAAGCGATTCGCCGATCCGCGCAAAGTACAACTGGAAATCAAGGACGAGCAGGATCGCGAGCAGACGAGCAAAGCGCTTGCCAAGGAATATGCGGATGAGGCCCGGCAGGTTCAGAACCAGGAACAGGCGCTTCAGGATTTCATTGCCAAGCGGCAGAAGACACTTGACGACTTGAGCAAACGCGCGGGCGCCAACAATCGACAGGATCTGGAAGTGGCGGCGGCGAATCTGGCACGTGAGCCGGGAACCGAAGCGCAGGTCAGCGAAATTCGTCGCCGGCTAGCAGACTCCGACCGCGCCGCGGAAGAGTTGTCTGCCCGCCAGTCACAGGACCAGCAAGAGACTGCCAGCGTGGGAGAGGAAATGAAGAAGCTCCAAGCTCTCGACCAGTCGCTCCAGAAAGAGTCAAAGGCATACCGAGCGGACGCTGCCTCGGCGCGCGAGAACCAGTTGCATCTGGCCGACCGGCTGGACTTTTACCTCGTGAATGCTCAGGCGGAAGACGTGCTCGACCAGGACACCAAGGCCACTGAGGCAGCGCCCCATCTCGCTGCGAGCCCGGAGATTCATGACACGCTCGAGAGCATGAATCCGAGCGAGAAAGCGGACGCGAAGCCGGACGCCGCGAAGAAGTGCGACGACACGCCCAACGATGACAAGGGCTGTGCTGACAAACCTGCGCCGGAACCGAAGGAGTAAACCATGGGGTCAATTAGAAACGCAGCTTCGAGTGTCCGGGCGGCTTCACGTGCTTGGCTTATCTTGGCCGCTGTCATTGCCCTGCTCGTAACGTTTGCACCGACGGCCTGGGCGCAGACCGATGATTCCAAGCCTGACGCACTCGGCAAGCAGCGCACCGACCTCTACGTTCGGGCCACTCATACCCCACTCGCGAACCTCGAAAACGACGTGAATCACATTGCGGTGCTTTCGGAAACCTGCCGCGTCAAATCCGGCTCCTCAGCCTGCGGCCTTCCGGACAAAGCGCTCGAATCCGACAAGCTGGAAGAGCGCTACGCGTATTATGTGAAGCAGCCGGTGGAGGCACACGCGAAGGTCCATCCGGCGAAGATCGACCGAAGGAATTGGGCGGGCTCGGCTTCGCAACCGTGAGGATTCACCAAATCACTCATCGACTTGATCCCGATAGCCCCTCACCCACCGCCTTGCGGTCCACCCTCTCCCCGAGGGAGAGGGAACGGAGATTTGTGCTCTGCCCTCTCACCGAGGCGCATAGTTTCGAGTTTAATCCCTCGCCCCCTTGCGGGAGAAGGGGGACCGCAAGGCGGTGGGTGAGGGGGGCGAAGCATGGGTAACGGTCGGCTGAAGTGAACCATACCAGGACTAGACTGGATCAATATCGCGAGCGAATCATATGGCTCCCGCAACACCTGGTTCCTCTTCGGGTTTTCTGATTCTCGTAGCCGCAGAGTGCCTTTTGGCAACGTGTGTGTATTCCACCACGGCACCCACTCGACCGCTCGTTCATTCCTCCACATCTTCCGGCCATGCCAGTACTACCAGAAAGCACACATGGCACAACGGGCCTGCTTCGATGCCACCTGAGACTGAGATCTTGGGCCCGCATCCGCCATCAGTACCCCCGCGCGTAAGGGACTTGCCCCTGAGTTCGCAGGGTGAACCGAAGGGCGGAGCCGAGCCTCAAGGCAAGCCCTCCACTGCTTCCACACTGGCCGCAACGCGAACATCGGGCGCCCCGCTCAAGCAGGAGATCACGCCGAATAACAAACCGCATCGCGACGTGGGCTGCGCTGACCCGCAGAAAAGTGCTCTGAGCGAAATGGACTGTCTGCGCACCCATCCCGCCTCTCGTCAAGCTTTTTACGATGACCTGCGCCGCACCATGCAGCAAGTTCGCGCCGGCGAAACAGATGAGAACGCGAAGAAGCCAGTTACTCCTCGTCCATAGGGGGCGCACTTTGTAGGGCCGAACGGCGTTCGGCCCGGGGCCAGCGCCGCTGGCCCATGCATCGTCGGTTGCAGGTCCGCTGCGGTACCTGTGCTTGAGCCCCGAAGGCCTTTGCAATAGGGAACTCTTGCTGTTCCCCTGGCGTTTGTCCATTTCCTGCGGAGCGGCCTCGCGTCGCTTTCTTGTGCACAGCCAAGAGTGGCTGTGTCACAGTGGCACAGGCACTCCTGCCTGTGCGTGTTGGCTTCGTCAGAAAATGTGGAAACTCGAAGAGGCAGGCTTGCCGCTCCGCTCCGGGGAAGTCGGCTGTGCGCTGCCTCGCTTTGGAATTTCAACGTTGACCCGCCGCGTTCGATGCTCTACGATGAGATTAGCGAATGCCCGAGGGGAGAGAGCCGAGTGAAATTTGAGATTGAACTGGACCGTGAAGAGGATGGGCGTTGGATCGCCGAAATCAGCTTACTTCCGGGAGTCCTCGCCTACGGCCAGAGCAAGCAGGAGGCAATCGCCAAGGTTAAGGCGCTTGCCCTGCGCGTGCTTGCCGACGAAGTTGAGAAAGAAAAACAGGACAACCCCCTCGACATCTCCATTGCCTGCTGCCCTTGAGTCACTGGCCGAGTACAATAGCCGGCAAAGTCTTCAGCGCCCTTCTCC
>JBKQVI010000427.1:0-3419 GCA_052139985.1 Terriglobia bacterium | reverse complement strand
CTGGCCGCTGAATTGACTGCTCTGTTTTCACGTTTTTCACTGTTTGGGGAAGAAGATGCCGGGGAAGAAAGAACGAGTTTGCAATGATGGTCGGAATCACGGCGCTGGCGATGACTGTGCCCACGATGTAGGAGTACTGCGCCTGCGTGATGATCTGATGATTGAGGCCAAAGAGTGCGGATATGGTGCCGAAGGTGAGGCCGGTTGACATCATCAGCGTGTAATAGGCTCCGGCCTTGCCATCGTATTTGTGCATCCGGACCGCTGGATAAACAGAGGCTGCCTTGGTCAGCGTTTTTGCCCCGAACAAGACGAGCAGCGTAATGGGAGCCGCCATCAGTGCTGGTACCGAAACAAACGATCCTGCGCGGATGAAATAGAACGGAGTTAATAGTCCAAACGTAAGTGTACGCAGCCGGCGAATCAGCGAATGGTCTTTTCCGACCGTTCCCGCGAGTACCATGCCGATCATGTATGCCGGCAGCACCGCTTCGCTGCCCGCCCAGACAGCCAGTCCGCCCATGGCAAAGAGAAAAAAGAGAATGTACTTGGCTTCGAGTTCGGAGACACGCCCGCCATACTTCTTGAAGAATCGCGGCGTAAGAAAGGGAAGCACCACGAAGACCACGATAGAGACCACCACAAAGATGAGTGTCTTGAATGTGAACGGAGAAAAGATGAGTCCCAGCGCAATCACGGTGCCCAGGTCATTGATGAAGCAGGCGGCCAGAATAGCCTTGCCGTACTCCGTGACGTTGAAACCGAGTTCCAGCATCACGGCATAAACGACGGCAACAGATGTGGTGGAAAGAGCGACGCCGCACAACCAACTCGGCATGATCGCCCAATGCAGTACGTAATGGGCGATCGCCGTGCAACCGAGAAAAGGACCGAAAAAACCCGCCAGGCCAATGATCGATGCTTCACGCCATTTGGTTTTGAAGATGGCCGGATCGAGTTCCGCGCCGGCAAGAAATGTGAGCACAATGGCGCCGGTTCCCGCCAGAAAAGTGATCCATTGCGTATTTCCAGCCAGCCCTTCCTTGGCAAGGAAGACGCCGATGATCAGTTGGGCGACGGTGCCAACCACAATCTCGGAAAGCGCTGTCGAGATCTTGAACCAGATCGCCAACAGTGTCGCGGCCAACGCAAGCCCAACCCAGAGCGCACAAAGAGCCCAAGTGTTCGCCATATGCACGAACTCCTCAATTGTCAGATCAGGGATCAAGCCGGGACATGACTCCGCAACAGGATTCCCTGTCAGGAGTCATCATCTGTCCGGCCTATTGGATGGACAGCGGTTAAGGGTGAACTCCCTCACCACCTACATAGACAAAATAATCGACTTGCGGGGAAATGTCAACTGGAACTCTGGACCCTGGCTGTCATCTATTGGTAACAGCCCATCCAGTAAACCGAGCGATTTTCCACCCCGGAGCCGATAAATGGATTCTTCCAAGATGATCGGCAATTCCGAAGAACGGTCAGGCATTGCCGCAGTCGGTAGGCGATAAATCCGCCTTCCGTTGAACTGAACACTCCCCAATCACCACCCCATGCCGAGCCAGAGGCTCGGAACAACGACGGCGCCGCCTACTCACGACAGCAGCCGCCCGCTACGTCCCACGCGGGCCTGTTCTTGTCTGCAACGCCCCTTTAGAAACCTAGACTTGGAGGGCGCTTCCCCGTCCACGTCATCTGCGCAACGACCCAGCGCCAGGCAAAGAATGGCGTCACGCTCACTTTCGCCATGCTCGGCTATTTTCCCATACACAGCCGTCCGGAGAAGTTCGCCCCTATTAGACGGCCTGTTGCGTAGAGCGACAAGTGACGAATTCAAATAAAACATATAGAACTTCGACCATATATGTAATATATTGAAGTATACCCTCACGTGGGGGAGGTGGAAATGCCAAAAGTTCGGCCAATGCAGCAGTCCCTGTTCCCGGAGCTATCCGGTGCCTTCCGGGAATCTGAATCGTTCGCTACACTGAACCAGGAGGCACGACATGACCCCCAACGACGCACCCAGCACCATTCCCGGCAACCCCGACTCCATTTTGGAGTTGATGCAACTCCCGGCCTTCCAGAACCTGCTCGCCAAGGTGGAGACGAACTTCTATCGGAACCGCCCGAAGGAAGCAGCTCAACTGGAATTGGAAGGGACGATACGCTTCACCCTCCAGGAGCGAGCAGCCCAGGCGTGGGAGATTCTCAAGGAAGCCCGCTCGACGGGCCTTCCGATGGATCAGGCCCAGGAGCTGATCTCCGAACTGGTCTACCCACCGCTGGAGTCGGACGACAACTAATACTCGAAGGCGACGCCAAAGCCACCCAATTGGACTTTGGCATTGCCTCCGACGAGTCCACCGAACCCGCAACACCAAAACCGATTCTCCCTCCCGATCCGCTCCGCAACAGCCGCAATTTCCGCCTCAACGACGATGTGGCCTCGCATATCGCCGAGGGCGGGTCAAAAGCGCGCATACAGCACAACCTCGACATTCTTGAGCTGCTCAAGTCCATCAAGGCGGAGGAGCGCACTGCGACCACCGACGAACAGAATCGCATCGCTCAGTACATCGACTTCGGCGGATTGCGCGAACTGTGGGATCAAGGCTATCGCTACTATGAGGAGCGCAACCGCCTTGCCGAGATCCTCACTGAGGACGAGATTGATGCGGTCAAGGAAACCTCCCTCAACACCCACTACACCGCCATTGAGGTCGTAGACCAGATGTGGGCGGCCGCAAACCGTCTTGGCTTCGCCGGCGGGCGCATCCTCGAACCGGGCATGGGAGTCGGCAACTTCTTTGCCCGCATTCCCGACCAGCTTCTCCATGAGTCCGAACTCTTCGGAGTCGAGAAGAACCCCCTCAGCGGGGCGCTCGCTTCCATTCTATATCCGGACGCCAAAATCCTCGTTCAGCCCTTTGAAGACACCCGCCTGCCGAACAACTCATTCGACCTCATCATCGGCAACCCTCCATTCGCCGACATCAAAATTGCCGATCCCGAATACTCCGACCCCAAGCTCTCCGTTCACAACTACTTCCTAGTCAAGTCTCTCGACAAGCTCAAGCCAGGCGGGATTGCCGTCTGCATCAGCTCGCACTACACGCTTGATTCTCTCGACGTGCGTGCCCGCCGCGCGATGGCCGCCAGGGCCGATCTCGTCGCCGCAATCCGTTTGCCTGACGATACCTTCCAGAAAAACGCCAACACATCCGTTACCACCGACATCCTGTTTTTCCGCAAGCGTCTTCCCAACGAACCCCAACCGGAACATCCGGTCTGGATCGACAGCGTATCGCACATAGTTCCGGGCTATGGCGATCCAGCGGCGGTCAACTACAACGCTTACTCCGAGGACCATCTCAGGATGCTCGTCGAAGTAAGCGTTGTAGTTCACCGCTGCC
>JBKQVI010000426.1:0-22233 GCA_052139985.1 Terriglobia bacterium | reverse complement strand
CGATAATTTCTCCGGCTTCGCGTCCCGCCTCCCCCCTGCCACGAACCCGGAGAAATTCGCTTTCCCTCTCGCCTCGGCCGTCTGCTACGCTAATGCCTGACGCCCGAAGAGCCAAAGTCCAGCGCCGGGCTTGAGCCCGGCACGTGCCGCCCTAAAGGGCGGCGCTACGTCCGAATTAGGACACTACCCGGATGAAGGCCGGGTCTCCGCTCGACGTAGAGGCAGTTCTACGTCGCCACATACTCCGTCGGCTGACGGACAAACGCGCCGCTACAAGGTCAGATTGAGATTCTGCCCCTGTGTTTGCATAGAGCTACGGCTTTCTGTCGCCCGAATCCCTCATTGAGAGATCTCTTGCGGCACCGCCCCCCCTGCGCTGGCTCGTCCCTGCATCGGATATACTGATTTCCGGCTCTATGAAACGCCCAGTACCATCTGTCCCGCTTTGTGGGATTCCCTTTTGCGAGGTGCGGCGCACTTTGCGCATTCCGTTAGCGCTTGCGGTGTTGATGATATTGTGCCGCCCGCCCTTGCCCTGTGCCGCGCAAGCCGCCCCCACCTCCCTCATCTTGGTTTCCATTGATACGCTGCGGGCTGACCGCCTGAGCGCTTACGGCTACACCAGGATCCACACGCCGCACATCGATTCGTTCGCGCAAGGAGGAACGCTCTTCACGCAGGCTGAGGCGCAGGTTCCTCTCACGCTGCCTTCGCACACGTCGCTGTTCACGTCTACCTACCCTTTCCAGAATCAGGTGGAAGAAAATGGCGAGCGGGTTCCCGCCGGAGTGGCGACACTCGCTTCCGTGTTGCGATCTCGCGGCTACAAGACCGCTGCTTTCATTGGGAGTGAGTTCCTTGACCGGCGCTTTGGTCTGGACCAGGGCTTCGATGACTACGACAGCCCTTTTGGCGTTGAAAGTGGCAGGGTGGAGTATCCCCGGAGCATGAGCCTTCGGCGGGATGGCGCTTTGGTCGCGCGCGCCGCCCGTCAATGGCTTGATGCGCACCGCGGCCAGACGGTCTTTGTGTTTGTGCACCTCTTTGATTTGCACACCCCTTATACCCTGGCGCCGGAACTCGCGCGCCAACAGGGAATCTCACGCTACGATGCTCAACTCGAATATGTTGACCAGGTGATGGGCCGCTTCCAACGCGACTTGATGCAAAGCGGGTGGTGGGACAAGTCGCTTGTTGTGCTGTTTGGCGACCACGGCGAAGGCCTAGGAGACCACCAGGAAACCGACCACGGCTATTACATCTACGAAAGCACGCTGCACGTGCCGCTAATCGTGCATTGGCCGCACAACGGGGAAACTGAGAAATCGAAACTGGAAACTGGAAACTGGAAACTCGGAATTGGAAATTCGGCGCGACTTTCGAGCACCGATTTTCGAGTTTTGCCTTTCAACGACCAAGCGGCTGAAACCCGCAGTGTGACGCGAGTTTCGAGTTTCCAGTTTCCAGTTTCCTCATTCAACCGTTACCCGCAACGTGCAGTAACTCCCGTCGGGTTGATCGACGTGGCGCCGACGATTTTGGATTTCCTGCGTGTGCCTGCGCCTGCGTCGTTCGAAGGCGTGAGCCGACTGGGCGCGCTCAAGCCGGGGGAGTCTGCGCCGCCACGCCCCGTCTATAGCGAAAGCCTTTACGCTCACGACGCTTTCCGCTGGGCGCCGCTGCGAGCCTTGCGCGTGGGGAAATACAAATACATTCAAGCGCCAAAGGCCGAGCTTTACGATCTCGATGCCGACCCGCACGAACTGGTGAATTTGCTACACAAAAATGCGGCGGTGGCGGCGGAACTCGAGAACGAACTGGCGAAGTTGCTGACTCGTTACGCTCCCGCCGAGCGCTCAACTCCTGCCGCCCTAACGCCCGAAACCCTGGCGCAGCTTGAATCCCTTGGTTACCTCGCGGCGGAACCGCGATCAAACACCGTAGGGGCCCGCCAAGGCGTGCCCCAACAACCAGACCCCAAGGATCGCTTCGCGGAGTTCGAGCTTTACCAGTCCGCCTTCGTGACTTTTGCAGAAGGGCACACGGCCGCCGCGCTTCCCAAGTTTCAGTCAATTCTCAAATCAGATCCGCAGAACACGTTGGCACGATTCCACCTGGGCGAGTGTTATCTCCAACAAAAGCAGGCCGAGGACGCCCTGCGCGAGTGGGACACCGTGCTGAAGCTCGATCCACAATATGCCCCAGCCGCAGAGGCCATCGGCCAGTACTGGCTCGATCGGGGGGACTACGCCAAGGCGCGACGGCGTTTCCAGCAGGTGGTGGCCTTGACGCCGGAAAGTTACCGGGGCCATTTCCAATTGGCGATTGCCGACGAACGCCTGGGGCTTATCCCCGAAGCGCGCCAGCATTTGGAGATAGCCTGCAAGATCGCTCCGAACGATGAGACTTGTGCACGCGAGCTGAATTCGCTTACACAAAAATGAACTGTAGCGCGACCCGATTGTAGGTCCGCGGTTCTTCCCCGATTGGCATGGAAAGTCCGCGGACCTACAAAACAGGTCCGCGCTACTCCTCTTGCCTTTGTAGGTATTTCACACCAGGGCGTCCGGGGATGATGCGGCCGATATTCCAGAATTTCTCCCGGCGCTTTTTCAGAGAGGCGGTCACTTTAGGCAGATCTCGCGGGGACACAATGAGAAGCATGCCCAGGCCCATATTGAAGGTGCGCAGCATGTCGTCGGGCGGCACGTTGCCGTGTTGAGCGATCAAGTCAAAGATCGGCAGCACGGGCCAACTCCCCAATTGCACTTCTGCCCGAGCACCGGAAGGAAGGATGCGTGGAGTGTTGTCCGTTATGCCGCCGCCGGTGATGTGGACCAAGCCTTTTAGCCAGCGCTGATCGAGGAGCGGTTGCAGCGTGGGCCAGTAGCAGCGATGTGGGGCGAGCAATGCTTGGCCAAGGGGTTGATCGAGTCCGGTGGGGGTTTCGGTCAATGACAATTTGTCGTGCTCCAGCAGGACCTTGCGCGCCAAGGAGTACCCATTCGTATGCAGTCCCAGCGACGGCAGCCCCAGGATCACGTCCCCCGGCCGGATGCCGCTGCCGTCAATTATCCTGCTGCGCCTGACCCATCCCACAATGCAGCCCGCCAAATCGTATTCATCCTCGGGGTAGAAGCCCGGCATCTCGGCGGTCTCGCCACCCACAAGCGCGCAGCCCACTTTGCGGCAGGCGCCGGCCAGACCTTTGACGACTTCGGTGACCACCTTGGGGTGCATTTTGCCCGTTGCCACGTAATCGAGGAAAAAGAGCGGCGCGGCGCCGTGCACGGCAATGTCATTCACGCAATGGTTGACCAAATCCGCGCCCACGGTGTCGTGGCGATTGAGGGCGAAGGCAAGTTTCAGTTTAGTGCCGACGCCGTCCACGCTCGACACCAGCACGGCGTCGCGCGGAAGTCCTTGCAGAGAGAAGAATCCGCCGAAGGCGCCAACCTCCCGCAAAACACGGGAGCTGAAGGTGCTGCGTGCCAACTGCTTGATGCGGGCTTTGGCCTTACTGGCGGCGTCGATATCGACGCCAGCGTCGCGATAGCGCATAGAAGAAGGACAGTGGCTAGTGCTTAGTGTTTAGTGGCTAGTAATCAATCGCCAGTTGCTAGCCACAATCCACGAGCGAGTACGCACTGCTTCTGCTAGCCACTCACCACTAAAAACTAACCACTGATCTTAGAACGTCTGTCCTGTTCTTGACCAGCGAGTTTGTTTGAGGAAATTCCAAACAATCGAGGCGTCAAATTTCAGCCGCGCCTCGAGGGTTTCTGCCGTCCAATCTTTGGTGGGCGCATCGTAGGACCAGTACACAAACAGCGGCTCGCCCACTACGTTTTCGAGGGGAACGAATCCCCAGAAGCGGCTGTCGAGAGAATTGTCCCGGTTGTCTCCCATCACAAACAGGTAACCGGAGGGAACATGTAGGCCGTCATTGCGAATGAAGCCGGGCATTTCCCTTGTCCAGGCGGAATCCAGCCCCCAGGCGGCGGGAAGCGTTTGCAGCAGACTGAGACTGGGCGGAAAGTCATCGCGCAAAGGCAGCGACGTGGGATATTGGAATTGCGCGTAAGGCTCAAACAACGCCCGTCCGTTGAGGTAGACCTTCTTGTCTTCGATCTTGACCACGTCGCCGCCCACGCCGATCACGCGCTTGACGAACATGACGGAAGGATTGCGAGGGTAACGAAACGCCACAATATCCAGCCGATGAATTCTCCTGAGCGGCGGCAGGCGCAACGAAGTGTAAGGCAAGCGGGGACCGTAGAGGAGTTTGTTGAGGAAAACGTGGTCGCCGATCAGAATCGTGGATTCCATCGACCCGGTGGGGATGACGGTGGCCTCTGCAACGAAGGTACGGATGCAAAGCACACCCACCAGCACGATCAGCAGCGAGCGGAGGGTCTCCCACACGGTCTCCTGGCGATCGTGCTTGGCGGGCTTGCTTTCCGCCGGCTGCTCGGGAGTGGCCGCGTCCTCTGTCTTAAGTTCGGGTGATTCCATCCGTTTCAACCCCGATTACGTATGGCGATAAGCGGTTCCTGAATAGCGGTAGGGTATTCGGTGTTATAACAGGCGTTGCAAAAGTGCCCTTGTGTATCCCCCACGGCGTTCCTTAACCCTTCGATCGAAAGGTACCCCAATGTGTCAGCGCCCAGGTATTCGCGGATTTCTTCGACCGAATGCGTGGCCGCGATCAATTCCTTCCGCGTCGGCGTATCGATGCCATAGAAGCAGGGGGACATCGTGGGCGGACAACTGATCCGCATGTGCACTTCCCGAGCACCCGCCTCCCTTACGATGCCTACAATCTTGCGGCTGGTTGTTCCACGCACAATAGAATCGTCAACCAGCACCACGCGCTTGCCTTCTATCAAACTGCGCACGGGGTTGAGCTTCAGTTTTACGCCGAAGTCGCGTATCGCCTGTGTGGGTTCGATAAATGTGCGGCCCACGTAGTGATTGCGGATCAGGGCAATCTTAAGAGGGATGCCGGACTCCTCTGCAAACCCGGTGGCCGCCGGAACGCCGGAGTCGGGGACCGGCACCACCACGTCGGCCTCCACCGGATGCTCCCGCGCCAGGCAACGGCCCAGCATTTCGCGGCTCTGCTGCACCGACCGGCCGAAGACAATGCTATCCGGCCTGGAAAAGTAGACATGCTCGAAAACGCATTGCGCGGGATGCGCAGGCGGGGCAAAATGCAACGACGTCACGCCCCGGCTGTCCAGAATCACCATCTCGCCCGGTTCCACGTCCCGGATGTATTGGGCGTCAATCAAGTCGAAAGCGCAGGTCTCCGACGCCAGCACGTAACCGCCATCCAGTTTTCCTAGGCTCAACGGACGGAAGCCTCGCGGGTCCCGAATGCCGTAAACCGCGTCTTTGAAAAGCATGACCAGCGAATAAGCGCCCACAACCTTATCGAGGGCTTCGGCGACCGCTTCGGGAATTCCGGTCTGCCGCGAGCGGGCAAAAAAGTGCAGGATGACTTCCGTGTCGCTGGTGGTCTGGAAGATATCGCCGCGCGCCTCCAATTCTTTCCGGATCGACGTGGCATTCACCAGGTTGCCGTTATGGGCAAGCGCGACCTGGCCCTTATGGCAGCTCACTTTTAGGGGCTGAGCGTTTCTCAGGTCCGTATCGCCGGCGGTGGAATAGCGCGTGTGGCCGATGGCGAGTTTTCCCGGCAGACTCCCGATCACGTCTTTGGGAAAGATCTCTTGCACATGCCCCATGCCCTTCTTACAAATCAAATCGTCGCCGTCGGAGGATGCAATCCCCGCGCTTTCCTGGCCTCGATGTTGCAGCGCATAGAGTCCTAGATAGGTAAGCTTGGCGGCGTCCGGGTGCCCATAGATTCCAAAAACCCCACAATGGTCATGGAACTTATCGACATCGAGCTGATAACTCGGGAAGAGCTGTGAGGCTGGCTCCAATGGTTTCTCTCCGAATCGGGGGTGGATTACAAAGGGTAGCCGTTCGAGGTCCCGTATCCGTTCAGATAAGTGCTTTCTTATCTGCCTAAAGCGCGTAGCGTGCGTGGCCCAGCAGGGAGCTTTTCGTTGGTCGTCCGGGCGTCAACTGGCTTTACTTTCAGAGCAATTCAGCCCCACGGCACCCACCTGCACCAACTATTTTCCTCCCTTTCCAGGGTCCACGCAACTGGTTTCTGGGTGGCAGGGCAAGTTGCTCTATTTGAACGGCGAACTGGGATTCGCACAGACGCGCACAGGCAGGACCGCCCGCGCCACCGTGACACCGCCACTCCTGCCTGCGCACAATCTGCCGACATGGACACCGGCAGCCTTGACTTTCTCTGATCCGCCCATCTCTGCGGTGCATTCGGCCTGCAGTTCGAGCTAAGTTCATTTCGTTTCATACATATGCATATGGTGGGAATGATGAAATAAGTCTAGTATTTTCATACTTTCATCACTCGCCCGCTCAAGAAGCCAACGCAGCGCTAGCAGATGCGTCCGTGAGAGATTTCTCTGCCGGCATTTTTACGTCTGGGCCGACCCCGACCTTCTCCCAGGTGGACTTCGTCATCGGATCCTCTCACCTACGAGAGTCGCCCGCTTCAACTGCTTCAGCGAATAATAGAAAGTGTAGCGCACCATGGCTCATGTGTCGGAAAGTAGTTTCTACTAGGCGATCGCGATCAGACTGGGCGCTGCAACCACTTGCCCCGTGCGGTCTTTATGGATGCCAGGAAACCTGTCCGGAAGCTTTCTACGGGGAGTTTCCGCAGCAAAGCTTTCCGTGCCTCTTTTCCCATGTGAACGGCAAGTTCCCGGTCCTGGAGCAGGCGCTCAGCGCTGGCGTGGAGCTCGGCAGGATCATCGGAGAGAAACCCGCTCACACCATGTTCGATGGGTGAAGTGGGGTGCGGGTTACCGAGCACCGGCAGTCCGGCCGCCATGGCTTCGAGTGTAGCCATGTTGTAACCGTCCTCCAACAATGGGCTTGCCGTGTGTATAAAAAAACGATGATGGCTGAGGGCATCTTTTAGATCGGCCCAGTTGCGGGCCGGATTTACTCCAGGCATATCATTGTTGCGCCCCAGAAGCGTGACTGGGATTCCGGCAAAGGCTTTCTTGTGAAAATCCCACATCAGCGTATTGGCCTTGGCGCTAACGTCGTTGGCGATGCGCAGGCCGCGCTGCAAGTTACCTTGGTATGAGGGATAGTCGGTGGGATCGGCGGAAGATGGGACGACGTCCTGGTCAAACCCCCACGAGCGCCCCTTGAGGGCAGTCACCGCCATGACGTGGGCGCGGATCATGGCGATGTATTGTGCAACGGTTCGGCGCAACTCCTCGGGCGGAGTGATGCTGCGCTGTTCCTCCACGATGCTTTCCAGGGTTTGATGAATGACGAAAAGGCGCGGACCAAGCAGCGTTTTCACATCGAGCAGGTCGGTTAGATTGTGCGCGACAATACAGTAGTAACTGGGCGCGGCTGCAAGTACGTCGGCCAGCCGCACCATGCGCGCATTGGACGGGACAGGACGCATGGCTTCGTCCCAGCCCTCTGTGTGGCGGCCTTTCAGGCCGACAACCACGTCCATGGGTTGGGGCAGGACACGAAGCTGGTATACCCAAGCTTCATGGCAACCGAAAACCAGCAGCCGGCCATCGCGTTCAGGCGCTGTCATGAACCCTCAACCGGAATCTCTTTTTTGACCCCAAGAACTGCTGCCATTCTGCCCCCAATCCCTGTGCGCGTCAATTAAGGGGTGAAACCCACGGGAACGACGCCCCCGATAAGTTACCAACCCCGCAGGGCTTGAATGTAATTTGCCGTCGCTACCAGGGGTTCGACCCCTTCGGGGTCGCCCGGCGTTTTTCTTGGGCTCCCTGTCCGTGGGTTTCACCCACGGCTAATGATATTGTTCCCCTTCGGGGAACTCGGTCGCGGTCGCAGGCTGCGCCGCGCGTCCTGCGACAATCTGTGCCAATTTGAGCGCACCCTCGTACGAGTAGCCGTGGGCAAGCGCACGCACTCCAAAGCTTCGCTCCATACACAATGCGAGTCGTCATTCCCTGGTTTCGCTTCGTTCCTCCCATCATGTGGTTATATGCGGCGGTTGCGATCAATGAGCCCTTCGCCGTTTCGTGGGTATTCGCCAACGACCGATTCTTCCTCAGCGATCCCACGGGCCTTATCAGGGACGTAAACAGTGAAGCGCCAGTGGGGCGGCGTTCGCGAAGATGTGGGCGCGATTTCGTGGACTGCCCGGGGGACTCCTACTTACTGATTCCGGCGCAAATGGTGTAATGGCTCGCGGGCTCGAATGCCACGGTAAAGTGGGAACCGTCGGCAAGAGGGATGGTGGCCAAGCACCACGAATAGCCCAGGTCAGAAGGGCTATAGACGGAGTGGGAGTTTTCGCCGCAGCCGAAACGACCGTGATGAGGAGGCTCTTCGAGAGCGAGCGTGATGTGAGAATTGCCCAGAATGCGCCGCGTACTTTTCGAGAGCGGGAAAGCCTTGGCCAGATCTTCCACCGTGAGTTGAAGCGGATGCGTCGCGTCCAGCTTCGCGGCGCCGAATTGGGTGGTCTCGACTGCTTGGATGCTTTCAAAGAACGCTATTATTTCTGGGTTCCGGGCTCGGCCCACAAAGGAGAAGAAGGCTAGCGAAGAAAAGCTGCACAGAAACGCTATCATGACCAAAGGTACGAGACTCCTGACCACAGACAAAGCTCGGCCCTGGAGCTGCGCCCGAAACAGCCGGTAACTTTGGATGACCGCGTAGAGCAGTGTCGGAACCAATATCGTTGTGGTTAGCACGAGTGCTGCTTGTACGCTGTCTGTCATGTTGTTTGACGCAGCCTGGATCAGCTTGAAAAATGCGTTGGAACTGAAGCGCGAAACAGCGTCGGCGAATTTCACGTTGGCGAAGGGATCGAACCTTGAAAAAAAGAGGTTCGTGAGTGTGGGTCCCGCCCACTTGCCGAGCTCCACGGCGAAATAGAGGGCGATCATCACCGGAAGAGCCCAGAGCACAGCGGGCACCGTCCCTTTGACTGCGCACGCGCACCAGAAGGCGGCAAAGGTCAGAAGGACCGCCCCCACCAGCAAATCCCGTCCGACATGCACATCTGCAAGCATGTGGGACGATCCCAACAATCTGCCGGCGATCAATAGCGGGACCAGCCCTGCGCCCACGAAGCCCGCGAATAGCGCCATGCACAGCTTGATAAGCCACTGGTGGAGGGCCGACACCGGCAACGTCATTTGCCAGGCGTGCGTCCCCGACGTTCTTTCTTCCCCCAGCGAAAGGCTTCCGGCGAGAATCGCGATCATCAATGTGCTGACCGCCCCCACAATGAGCACCGCGGTTTCGAAATTCCTGGAAAATCCCCGCTCGTGCAGCAAGCCGAACAGGGTCAGGCAAGCCCAGCCCAGGGCCGCCAGCAAGCTGATCAGCCCGAGCGGCCGCAGCAAGCGAAATTCCTTGCGGAACAAGTTCAGCACCGCGCCCGTGGGACGGCAGCGCAACCAGCCAGCCCATGCTCCCGGCATCACGTCCGGACCGGCCATCAGCAGATCATCGCCGGCCATGCCTCCCGTCGCCTGGAACCGCTCCAAAGTTCGCCAGCCCAGCCAGAGCATGACACCTGCATAGCCCAAGGAGACGAAGGTCACATCCCAAACATGGACGCCGTCCTCTGGTGACAGAAATCGGGTTCGGCGATGCCAGTATTCAAGATTCAAGGCGAATATGAAAAACTGGCCCGCGATGTTCAGGACGATACCGCCCAGCGTGGATCTTGTGAACAGCGTCCAAAACGTTGCGGAAGCCGTGGTGGCGATGACCCAGGCCCCCGCGAATGCCAAGCTCTGCGGCCCGGACTGAAATTCTGCTCCTCGCCAGGCAAGGGCGAAAACTAAAAATGCTGACACGGCTGCAACGGCCGTAACGCTCAACTTCTCCCGCCAGATTTTCATACGGTCGATGGGTTGCGAGAGCAGAAGAGAAATCGTCCGGTGCTGGAATTCGTCGCCGAGCGGAAGAGAGGCCAACAGGGGGATGCCCAGGAAGAACCCCATTGCGCTAATCCACCCCAGCGAATTTGGCGCGTGAGCCAGCGGCAGCGCGCCCGCGCACACCACCGCGCACCAGGGCCAGAAGAGCGGACGGGCTTCCTTGAGGATTCGTTGGGCATTCATTCTCGTCTCCTAACGGCGCGGAATCTGGAAACTTGAAGTCGGAAACTGGAAGCTGGAAACTGGAAATTAAAAGCTCGAGATTCGATACTCGGGACTGGGCACCCAATTTCTAGTTTCCAGTTTCCAGTTTCGTCCTTTGCCTACGCCTTCAGCGGGCGTAGCGCGGACCTGCTCTTTAGGTCCGCGGCTCGTCTCTCACGGCCAAGGAAAAGCCGCGGACCTAAAAAGCAGGTCCGCGCTACCCACTCGCGAACCAGACATCAAATTTCGAGTTTCCAGCTTCCAATTTCCAGTTTCGTCCTTTGCCTACGCCTTCAACGCCGCCACAAAAATTTCCTCGAGCGTCAGCGACTCTGTCGAGAGCGTTTCGGGATGGTGCTGCCGCAGGCGCTCCATCAATTCCGCGCCCGCGCCGTTCGCGATCAGCTCCAGTTCGCGCCCGTCGCGGCGCACCCGTAATGCCGCTTTCAGGTCGATCTCCGGTGGCGGTTCGGCAAAGCGCGCGCGGATTTTCTGATAACGCTCCCGGGCGTGGTCGGCTTCGAGAGTCAGCACGGCGCGCCCACGATCGATGAGCGTAAACTCGTCAATCAGTCCCTCGAACTCGGTGATGAGGTGCGTGGAAACCAGAATCGTGCGATGGCCCGGAGTACCCTGTTGGTACGTGCCAATCACGGCCTCAATGAACTCGCGGCGGACGATGGGGTCCAGGCCCGACGTTGGCTCGTCGAGCACCAGCAAGTCCGTCTCCGGGCAAACCGCGGCGATCAGCGCCACCTGGGTTCGCTGGCCCTTTGACAGGTTTCCGGTGCGCTGTGACGGATCGAGCTGGAAACGGTCAAACAACTCCTGCTCAACCTTCCGGTTCCAATTGGCGCGAAAGGAAGCGAGGTAGTCCAGCGTCTCGCGCACGCTCATCCAGGGATAGAACGTCACCTGGTCGGGCACGTAAGAGAGCGAGCGCTTTACCGCCACTTCGTGCTTGTTCGGGTCGAGGCCGAACACGCGCACCTGCCCGCGCTGTGGGCGGAGCAGATTCAGCAGACATTTCATAGTGGTGGTTTTACCCGCGCCATTGCGGCCGAAGAGTCCGTAACAGCGGCCGGGTTGTACGGTAAGGCTCAAGTCATGGACCGCCTCCGCGCGCCCGTAAGCGTAGGTGAGGTTTTCGATCTGGATGGGGGGAGAATTCATGACGGGTCAATCCTCCTGATGGTCTTCATGGGCGCGCCGTTTGTCGTCGAGCACGTCCAATCGTTCCTGGATCAATTTGAGGAATTCATCGCGGGGCACCTGCAAATGGTGCGCTTGCACGATGGTCTGGTCGATGTCCTCGATCAGCAGTTTGCGCCGGGCATCCTTGCGCAAGGCCGAATGATTTTCCTTCAGGAAGGAACCCCGCCCCGGCAGCGTCTCGATCACGCCCAGGCTTTCCAGCTCGGAATAGGCCTTGGCGATCGTATTGCGGTTGACTCGCAGTTCCTCCGCCAGGGGACGGATCGACGGGAGCGCTTCGCCGGGTTGGAGCGCCCCGGATGCGGCGGCGGCCTTGACCTGATCCACGATCTGAAGATAGATGGGCATGCCGGACTTGAAGTTGATTTGAAGTATCATGCTCGGCTCTCTGTCATAGGACAGTATGACAGATGGCCGACGATGTCAAGAAGAATTTTCGGAGGGCCCGCGAGGGTACGAATTACGGCGACATCCGCTCCCCTTACCAATCGTGGCAGGCGGAAGGCGGCGGGGGGGAGAAGCTTCCGGCGTGTTCAAGCCACCAACTGTGCCAGTCGTTGCCGGCGCGCTCGGACTCATCGCGCGAGGGATTGGGGGAAACGGCAACCTTGTGGCCGGTCAGTCCCACCAGGGCAAAATTGGCGACCTCACGAACTTGCGCTTCCGGATCGTTGAGCGCGGCGAGCAGTGCGGGAATTACTTCCTTCGTTCCCAGGTTTTTCAGGCCGAGGATGGCGTTCATGCGGTCCGTCACCTGCGTAGAGTGGAGGTTGTCGAATAGCAATTGGTAGGTCTCGGCGTCGTGAAAGAACCCAAGGGCACGCAGAATGTCGCCGCGCAGCGGCTCGGCGCTTTTCGCGAGCACCGCCACAAGCGTGGGAACAAATGCCGGGTCGCCCTTCTCCGCCAGCAGCAGCAGGGCATAGGAGCGCAGCGGATAATCGGTTCGTCCCGCCCCCTGTCTGCCTTCAGAACTTGCAGCGGCGTTCGCACTTCGGAATAGACTGAGGACCGCTTTCCAGGAAGCAGGCGTGTTGAGCCGCGCCAGGCCGTTGAGAACGTCGCGCCGGTCCCAACGGTCGGGTTTTCCCGCGATCGCCATCTCGACCAATCGATCGAAGAAGAACGGTTGGGGCATGGACGTGAGCACCACCACCGCCTCGGCAACATTCGGAGCTTGGGAGTCCTCAATGGCGGCGAGGTAGGGATGAAATGCCTCCTCCACTTCTGCCTGGGCAGAACGCTCAACCTGCACGTTGAGCTCATCGATGGCCATCGCGAACCCCGCGGGCTTCTCCGCGAAGGTTCCCGTCTCAGGGTCGGGCTTAAGCAGCGCCAGGCGGCGCTCGGCGCGCACGTGATAATGGCCCGGCGCCGTGAATCGCGCCCATTGGTTCAGCAGCCAACGCTCGGTATGAACTTGCCCGGGCGGCAGCGTGACGGAGCCGTAAACGGTAGTCCCCTTCGGGCTGCCGCAGGGCCGAGGGCCGGGATCGGGGAGCCGCCGTCCTCGATAGTCCGTCACTTGGAACCGCGGCTCCTGGTTGTAATCGGAAGCCAAACTGCGGGTGGGAGTGCGATACCTGAAGGCGAAGACCGTTCTGCCGGTGTTCCGGATCACGAATCGGCAAAAGATGGGCTCTCCCAGCAAATACTTCGGCTTTTCCATGGCAACGGAGACTGAGTAGCTTACCTGGCCAAACGCCGGCAGGACGCTCAGGCCCGCGATAAGGAAGAACAGACCGGCGCGCCGCATACGCCTGTCTGCGTTCCATCTTGTCAGATCGATGCGTGGCAGTCGGTTTTCGCCGGACGACACGGGGGTGATGAGCTGAAATGCCGGGGCCTTGGCAGTTGGAACAGCGCACGTCCCGCGCGGGACCGTAGATTTCATGTTGCCCATCATAAGCGAGATTCCGGCGGGCAAGTGCATTTCTTGTCCAAGTTAGCCTTCTCCATCTCCCCAGCTTGGATTACAAGTGCGGGGATTGCACGCCTTTGGGCCTCCGCGAGGACATCTGAGGAAGATCGACCCGTGACTAGACGTAGGGGCGGTTCGCGAACCGCCCCAACTCCATACTTGTGACCGTAGGTTTCATCCGTCAGTTGACGGACTAAAGATAATTGCCCTCTTTCGGGGAACAATGCCTTCCGAAATACGAGCGCTTGCAATATGCCTTCGTGTTCGCATTCCGCCAGTTCGCTCCTATAATAGTGGAGCGGCCACTGTCCTCTTGTTGGCCGTCAGTCTTCATCCAAAGTGGAAGTCCACGGTAAACCCCGTGACGGGAGAACAACACACCATGATCAAGACCAAAGGTTACGCGGCCGCCAGCGCCAAGGCTCTTCTCGGGCCCTACTCTTTCGAAAGACGCGAACCCCGCGAGCACGATGTAGCCATCGACATCAAATTCTGCGGTATCTGCCATTCCGACATTCATCAGGCCCACGATGAATGGGGCGGCTCCATCTTCCCCATGGTTCCGGGGCACGAGATTGCGGGAGTCGTTACGGCGGTGGGCAGCGGAGTCACAAAGTACAAGATTGGCGACAAGGTTGGAGTTGGCTGCTTTGTCGATTCCTGCCGCACCTGCGCCCAGTGCAAGCAGGGACTCGAACATTTCTGCGCCCTTACGCCGGTGTTCACTTACAACAGCCGCGAGAAGGATGGAACGCCGACTCTGGGCGGCTATTCCGACAAGATCGTGGTTGATGAGAATTACGTCCTGCGCATGCCGGAGAACTTGCCACTCGATGCCTCCGCGCCGCTCCTCTGCGCGGGGATCACGCTTTATTCTCCTCTGAAGCATTGGCAAGCTGGGCCCGGCAAAAACGTGGCCATCGTCGGCTTGGGCGGGCTGGGACATATGGGCGTAAAGATTGGACACGCCCTGGGCGCCGAGGTCACCGTGCTTAGCCACTCGCAGCGAAAGCATGCGGACAGCAAGCGGTTGGGGGCCGACCACTTCTACGCCACCTCTGACCCCGATACTTTCAAGAAACTGCAAGGCAATTTTGATCTCATCATCAATACCGTTTCGTCGCCGATGGATTGGAACCCTTTTCTTACGCTGCTCAAAGTCGACGGATCCTTCGTGGTCGTGGGTATCCCCGAAAAACCGGTATCCGTTGCCGCATTCTCTCTGATCAATGGGCGCCACAGCATCTCCGGGTCCATGATTGGGAGCATCGGGGAGACTCAGGAGATGCTGGATTTCTGTGCCCAACATCAGGTCGCTTGCGACATCGAAGTCATTCCCATCGAGAAGGTGAACGAAGCTTACGAGCGTGTCCTGAAAAGCGATGTGCGATACCGCTTCGTCATCGATATGGCGTCGCTCAAGTAAACAGGCGCGTCGCGAGCGGGCGGCGCGCTTCCGTTGCGCCGCATCATATTGGACGTAAGCGATGTGTCAATCTGATGTAGCGGCGGGGGAACCCGTCCCGATCCTATCGGGACCCCGCCACATGGCGAGATAAACTCGCCGCCACATGACACATCGCTCAATCCAACCGCGTGTGGGTTCGAACATGCGTCGTTTATTATCAATTCACTTTCTCTTGGCCGCAGCGCTGTTGCTGAGCTGGCTGGCGGCGCCTCGCGTGGCGTGGGCGAATCTCAAGCTTTGCATGAAAGACGGTTCGTACCAGATGGTCACAAGCTACGAAGTCCACGGCGACCGGGTGCGCTACTTCAGCGTGGAACGTTCAGAATGGGAAGAGGTCCCCACTTCGCTGGTGGATTTTGACGCCACCAAGCGCGTGCAGGAAGAGACCAAGGCCGCAGAAAAGCAACAAATGGATGCGGCCAAAGAAATCGACCAGGAGCGTTTTTACAAGCCTCCGGATCAGGGCATGGAGGTGGCGCCCGGACTTCGCCTTCCTGGGGACGACGGAATCTTTACGGTTGAGGGAAAGCGCCTGGTGCGACTTGTGCAGTCGGCGGGTGAGGTAGTCACCGACAAGAAGCGGACGGCCATGGTCCTCGCCGTTCCTCTGCCGGTCGTAAAGACCCGCTCGCTCGTGGTCCTCGAAGGCGCCAAAGCGTCCATACGACTGAACGATCCTTTGCCGGTTTTCTATGTTCAGTCCTCCGAAGGCCTCGGGACGAAGCTGGAATTGGTTCACGCGAAGCCGGGCAAAGAAGCGCGCGTGGTGGAGGACGTGGATACCAGCCGCGGCAAGAACGGCAAAGCCACCGAGGTGCGCACGATGGTATCGCTCGAACGCAAGCAGGTAGCGCCCAATGTTTACACCCTGAAACCGCTCCAGCCCCTGGAGGCGGGAGAGTACGCGCTGGGCGAGGTGGTGGACGATAAACTCAGTCTCGATGTCTGGGACTTCGGGTACGAGAAATGGG
The DNA here is from genome assembly GCA_052139985.1 of Terriglobia bacterium. GTDB lineage: Bacteria > Acidobacteriota > Terriglobia > UBA7540 > UBA7540 > Bog-366. The sequence continues at coordinate 6,444 of JBKQVI010000426.1, read as the reverse complement.
AAGTGGCGAAATGATCGCATGATCGGGTGACCCGGTGATCGGGAGATTGGGCCACGGGCTTATCAATAGATGCAGAGATTGCCGCTTCGCTCATCGCTTAAGGCGGTGATTCCGTAGTCGGGATTGCAGTGATCGGGTTTACTGCGGCCGGGGTGAAGAAGTCGCCGGGTCAGCGCGTTTAGCGGCTTGCTTCTCCGCGTACATGCGAGCATCGACCTCCGCGATATCCTTGTCCGCAGTTTGGCCTGCCATGTGGAGATGCAATCCCAGGCTGACGGAAATAGGCAGATCGCCCACGCGATGGGTGCGGTCCCACTCGGCGACCTTGCTATGCACGCGCTGACACACAAACTCCGCCCCCTTTTCGTCGGTTTCAGGAAGCAGGAGGAGGAACTCATCTCCGCCATAGCGGACGACGTAATCGGAGCCCCGCACGCAGGATTTCAGGATGGCGGCAATTTGTGATAGGACATAGTCGCCCATCAGATGGCCGTAGGCATCGTTGACCTGCTTGAAGTTGTCAAGGTCGCACATAATGAGCGCGAGTGACCGGTTGGTGCGTTCGGCGCGGGAGATTTCCCCCATCATGAGATCGCGCAGGATGCCGCGCGAGAAGACGTTGGTCACGGCATCGATCATGCTAGCGGCCTGCTCCTCCTGCGAGGACAAGTACTGGTGGAGGTTGAGGAGCCGAAGCCCGCGGACTTCGGCCTCCCGGCGGATGTATGCGAGAGAGGCTAGCACTGTAGCGACCATGATGACGAAGAGAGCCTGTGGAGATATGCTGACGTGCAAGCCGTCGCTCAACCAGAACCGGCTGGGGAAAAAGAAGGATAAAACTCCCAGCAGTAGAACGGCGCCCGAAAAGACGACGAGAACCCAGAATTCCCGCCTCTGCGATTCCAAGCGCGCGAGTTCCGCCTGAATTCGGGCCTGAGGTCCGATATGTTCGACATTCGGCGGAATACGCATACTTTCCGCTCCGAATTGCTATGAATTGTCGGAGAGAGCCTGCGTGGGCCACGCCCCACATTCTCATTATGCGAGAATCACTCACGAATGCAAGTGAGAAGATGACTTTGTGGTTTCCGGTACTCTTTTAACACTATTACCACTATGGCAATAGAGCGCCTCGACGCTCCGTGCCCATGACGGGCCCGTTTACGGGAGCGGAGCGGGAATGTATTGGGGCATGACACCCTGGCCATGACTTCTCACCAACGGGAGGCCAGTGCGACAAATTGTCCTCAAGGTTACAGGGTCATACGTTCGGCGACGGTTTTTGCCTGGGTAAAGAGGAGCAGGTAGTCGTTTCCACCCGCCTTTGAATCCGTTCCGGACATATTAAAGCCACCGAATGGATGAGCGCCCACCAGCGCACCCGTGCATTTCCGATTCAGATAGAGGTTGCCCACGAAGAACTCTTCCGCAGCCTTCTCCAATTTGTGCCGGTCTTGCGTATAGACGGCCCCCGTCAACCCGTAATCCGTGTTATTGGCGATGGCCAACGCTTCATCAAAACTCCCAGCGCGAATTACCGCGAGGACCGGGCCGAAGATTTCCTCCTGGGCAATGCGCGCAGTGGGAGGAACATCCGCGATGACGGTTGGCTGGATAAAGTGGCCCGGCCCGCCGGCTTCACCGCCGCCAATGATCAGGCGGCCTTCCGTCTTGCCAACTTCGATGTAATGCAAAATAGAATTTTTAGCTTTGGCATTAATAACTGGCCCCATATGGTTTTCCTGACGCTCGGCGGGGCCCACTGTAAGCTGTTCCACCCGCTGGCGAAGCTTCTCCAGGAAAACGTCATAGACCGGCGCCACAACGATCGCTCGCGAGCAGGCCGAACATTTCTGGCCCTGATACCCGAAGGCTGAGGCCACCACTCCATCTATCGCCTCGTCGAGATCGGCGTCGCTATTGACCACAATTGAATCCTTGCCGCCCATCTCCGCAATCACGCGCTTCACCCAAATCTGGCCGCGCACGGTTTTGGCTGCCAACTCATTAATATGCAGGCCGACGTCCTTTGATCCCGTGAAGGCCACGAAGCGGGTGCGCGGATGACCCACCAGCGTATCGCCCACCACGCCGCCCGGGCAGGGGAGGAAATTCACCACCCCGGGAGGCATGCCCGCTTCCTCGAGGGCTTCAAAAAACTTGCAGGCGATGGCCGGCGCGTCGCTGGACGGCTTCAATACCACCGTGTTACCGGTCACGACGGAAGCCATGGTCATTCCCACCAGGATCGCCAGCGGGAAATTCCAGGGCGGGATCACAATTCCCACGCCCAGTGGAATGTAGCGCAGATGGTTTTTCTCCCCGGCCACCGGCGTGAGCGGCTGCGGGGCCGCCAGGCGGCCCATGGCACGGGCATAAAACTCAATGAAATCGATGGCCTCCGCTACATCCGCGTCCGCTTCCGGCCACGTCTTGCCGACTTCATAAACCAGCCAGGCTTCGTAGTAATACTTGCGATCCAAGAGAATCTTGGCGGTCTTCAGCAGGAGGTCCACCCTGCTCTGCACGGGGGTGCGGCTCCAGGTTTTGAACGCCTCGTCGGCCCTCCGCACGGCACGGTCCGCCAATGCCGGGTCCGCCTGGGAAAACACTCCCACCACCTGTTCGGGGTGGCTGGGATTGTAGGAGTAAAGCTTTTCCTTGGTTTTGACGCGTTCACCGCCGATCACCAAATCGTGTTCACGGCCCAACTCCTCGCGGATTTCATCCAGTGCATCCTCCATGCGGCGACGATCTGCCGGGTTGTTCTTGAAATCGCTCAAAGGTTCGTTCTTGAATTCAGGAAGTGGCATGGGGGCCTCCATGAGTAGTTCATAGTACGTCCACGTGCACTTTGGCGGTCACCGAGGCGAGAGCACGGTCGCGGGTCACAAGTGGAGCGTCAAGTACTTCGGCTAGAGCCAGATAAGCCGCGTCATAGGCCGTTACGTTGTGCCGCAATTGCCAGATACGGGGAAGAAGTACGAAGTGAGGATAGCGAATCAGCGGCAGGTCGGAGAGATCAGCCAGGGCCTCGGCGCCCCGGTCGGCCGAGACCACTCCGATGCGGCAATAGCGGCGCAGGACCTGGGCGATTTCGAGATCCAGGAGATGAGGAGCGTGCAGGGTCTCGCCCGCTGCGAAGATGCGGCGGCTTACACGCGATGCTACTGGTGTTTGGAGCAGAATCTCCAGGATCGCAGAAGCGTCTACCACGATCAACGGTTATTCCTCTCGGCTCGAACCGCGGCCGCGGGGGCAGGACGTGGGCGAACGGGCTGCCGCCCAGCGAGGCGCCTCCGCATCTCATCAAGAGTCGGCCGCTCCAACGATTGGCGTATCTCTCGCAGCAAGAAATCTGAAAGCGAGATACCTTCGAGCGCTGCTCTTGCCTTGAGCTCCCGGTGCAATTCGGACGGTACATTCCGGATCTGGACCATCGTGGACATGTAATTAGGATACTTCCATGCAAATCGCATGTCAAACGGTTGAGCGCGGGCGTGGCGTTCGAGAGTAATCGATCAAACCACGGTCCATGCCCTGCGGGCGCCTTTGGAATCGCAGCCACGCTCGTGCGTTTGTAATTCCCCAAGCTAACTCGCCTACGGCCCGACGACAGGATTGGTAAGGGTTCCGATCCCTTCCACCGTCACGCTGACCGTGTCGCCGGCTTTCATGAACACCTGAGGCTTTCGAGCAAAACCCACTCCCGGGGGTGTGCCCGTGGAAATCAAATCCCCCACTTCCCACGTGACCGATTGAGAGAGATAGCTGATTAGGAAGGGGACCTTGAAAATCAGGTTGCTGGTGTTGGAATCCTGAAGGGTCTCGCCGTTGAGTGCCAGCGAGATTCGCAGGTTGTCGGGATCAGGAAGTTCATCGGGAGTTACAATCCACGGACCCGTCGGCGCGAAGGTGTCGCAGCTCTTCCCGCGGTACCACTGTTTGTCGGCGAACTGCATGTCGCGCGCGCTCACGTCGTGAAGCACGGTATAACCGGCGATGTACTTGTGGGCTTCGCTTTCGGGGATACGGCTGCCGCGCTTGCCAATCACCACCGCGAATTCCGCCTCGTAATCCACCTGCGTGGAGTTGGGAGGCAGCTTGATGGGATCGCCGGGACCGCAAATGGTATTGTGGGATTTGAGAAAGAAAATCGGCGCCGGCGGGGGTTCCTGGCCGCCTTCGCGCGCGTGGTCGGCGTAATTGAGGCCGATACAGGTGATCTTTTGCGGATGCGCGATGGGCGCACGCAGTTTGGCAGAGCGCAGTGGAGTTGCCAGACCCTTGGGACCCTTCTTTCCCATCGCCGTAGCGGACGCCACGGTGACTCCCAGTGCCTTGCGGTATCTTTCTCCCAGCGATAGAAGTTCGATCATGTCCTGTGGCGGCCTGCCCAGCTTGCGCAATACCTCGGCCGCTGCCGCCAGCTTCTTGTCGGTAATCCGGCCTTTGGCAACAGTCCCGTATGCGGCGGCAACGTCCACCACCACATCACCTTGCACCACTCCCAAGCGAGACTGCTTCGCAGATTCATAAGTCACGAGTTTCATGGTTGATCTCTCCCCTCGAATTTTGATTTTGAAACTAGGATGTTGAATTGCGCCGACCAGTCGAATCGCAAACCCCGCAGGCCTCTCTGCGTCCTCTGTGCCTTACAAGACTTCACACAGAGTGCACCGCGCCGCTCAGTGGCCTCTGTGTGAAATTCTTTCCTGCCGCAGAGGACACGGAGAAAACCCTTCGCGGCGGAAGCAGCTCCCCGGAACTAGTGCTACAGGGCCAACCGCAACGCGCAGTCGTCAATCCAAAATCTAAAATCAAAAAAGCCCGTCATTCTCCGCTCAGCCGAAAGGCGTAGTGGCCGGAGCCCACATCCAGGACCACGCGTCCGTCTTCGAATTTTCCCGCCGTGACGCCTGGGGTCCCTTCCACAAAGTGGTCCTTTTCCCAAACTGTACGCTCACCCTCGTGCACCGTAGGCTGTGTCATCTCAAGATCCATGGGAATTGAAACGGTCGCGGTGCTGTTGACGGGCACATCCACCTGCAACGTAACGACTCCCAGTTCGTGCGTCCAGGAGGATGTTACCGGGCCGCGCACCGTTCCCACCGTGGCGCTGACGGAAGTAAGATCGCGCACTACCTGCGGTTCAATGCGGATGTGGCGATAGCCGGGATGTTCAGGATCAACGTTGATCCCTCCCAGCGCCTCATAGAACCAAGCATCCACGCTTCCCATCATGTGGTGGTCGTGGGAATTCATCGATGGTCCGGTCCTATTTTGCCAGAGTTCCCAGAGCGTGGTGGCGCCATTCGCGGCCATATAACCCCAGCTTGGATAAGTGGTCTGCACGGCAAGGTCATAGGCAAGATACGAATCGCCCAACTGCGTCAGCACCGGCATCAAGTAGCGAATGCCGATGAAGCCTGTGGTGACGTGCGTGTCATGACGATAGAGAATGTCGTGGGTCAGATTCCCCGCCACCGCACCGCGCCGCTCTTTGGGTACCATGTCCAAAAACAACGGCAGGGCGTTGGCCGTTTGGGTTCCATTGGCGTAGTTGCCGGTCTTGGCGTCGAAGAATTCGTGATTGAACGCGTCTTTAATCTGCGCGGCAAGCTGTGTGTAAGTCGTGGCATCGGCGGAATTGCCGAGCACCGCGGCGATTTTCGCCAGCAGCAGAGCATCGTAATAGTAATAGAAGTCAGAAACCTCTTCGCCCGGAGTTTTTTCCAGTGACACCCAGTCTCCATAATAGCTGTAGCGTAGAACGTTGTCAGGAGCGCGGGTGCGCAGGAACTCGACATATTTCTTCAGGCCGTCGTAGTTCTCCTCCAGAATGCGGCGGTCGCCATCTTGTTGGTAGATGTACCAGCAGATCAAGGGAAAGGCCGTGCCCCACGCGGGGTCGGCGGGGCGGCTACCGTAGCGGTGCGGAACCGTGTCCGTGACGGTGCCGTTTGGGTCCTGCACGTCGCGGATGTTCCGCAGGAAGTTGGTATAGAACGCCGCCATGTCAAAGTTCAGCATCATGCCTTCGGCGCTGGTTTGCGAATCCCCTAACCAACCCTGGCGTTCGTCGCGCTGCTCGCAATCGGTGGGCACGCTCGCCAGGTTGGTCAAGTCCGACCAGCGGATGATCTTGTGAATCTGGTTGAGCAGGGGTTTGGAAGCCACAAAACTGCCCGTAGTTTCCACGGCGGAATGCACCACGTGCCCGCGCAGCGAATCGAGACTGGGCGTGCCGGGGAATCCGGTGACCTCCACGTAGCGGAAGCCATGATAGGTAAAGCGCGGGTGGTAGTTTTCCTCGCCGTCGCCGCGCAGTATATAGGTGTCGCGCGATTTTGCGCCGCGGATATTCTCGCGGTTAATCATGCCAGTGTCATAGAGCAATTCGGAAAAGCGCAGTTGCACTTGCGCGCCACGTGGTCCGCTGAC
>JBKQVI010000425.1:0-14714 GCA_052139985.1 Terriglobia bacterium | reverse complement strand
CTGGCCACGGGATAGTCGCTACCGGAGGCGTTGGGTTGAGCAGGTTTGGGTTTTGACCCCCTCACCCGGCCCGCCCCCGCTGGTGAAAGCGCGGGTTGCGGTCCACCCTCTCCCCCAAAAGGGTCGAGGGCTCGGATTTTTGTTGGAGCGTTTCTACATTTCCGGTAGCGCCAACCAACCCCGCCCGGCAAGGCGCCCCGGACTGGGGCCCCCCGCGATTCGGAATCCCTCACACGACGTAATCGATATCTTCGCAAGTGGGCTCCGCCCCGAAACAATTGGGTGGCAAGGGCGTTACCGGCAACTTGACCTCCCCTGTCCAACTTCCGAGTTGCGCGTAATGCCGGAGTTGGCCGCTGGTCGGAGTCACGTACATGAAAACCAATGTATGCGCCACGATGCGGGGTCACTGAATCGCACAGATTCCCTGTGCGCCGGCCCGCCGTTGAGGGTAGTTGAAACAGCCTTGCGAGATTAGGACGCGAGTACTCGAAGTGGAATGTCTGACGTGCGAATCTCGACATGTGACATCTCATAACGATCAAGGAATAGTCTTGTGGGGCCTTTTCCAAACTCGGGTTCAACGGCTGGTCCCAAGGTAACAGTCTTGAAGACTTTTGGGGGGATCGCAGGCAGTGCAATATACGGAATTACTATGCCGCGTGCAGCACGAAATTCGGGTATCTTCGTATTGGCAATCAGAATAAGTCTTGACTCACGTTCTTCTTTGAAAGCCGGGTGCTTCATTATGGGCAGCAAGGCCGAAAACTTTAGGGATAAGTCATCGCCAAGCTTGCAACAATCAGACTCTGACAACCGGTACTTCTTAGCTATTTCTTCCGCTGCTTTCATAAGATTCAAGGTCGCTTTTTGCTGCTCCCCACGGTCATAAATAACCGGCATTGGCCCGAATCCAAAGCCAGACTCTTTAACGTGATTCCACAGCTCCTTGGCATCAACTCCGATAGCAAATCCCCCGCCACTCGATCCATAAGCGCGCCATTGGCTCAGTAGGTCTCCTTCTGAACAAAAACACATTACATAAATCTTCCAAGAAGCAACAAGGTTTCGGAATTCAGATTTATCAAACAAAATATCCGGGAACCAGGGCGGACGTGGATTGAACGAACTGAAAACCGCTTCTATAGTTTCCTTCGGATAGAACATCTCAGAGGCATCATTCATTGTAAGGATTTCGGATAGCCAAAATGTGCGATTGCGAACAATGCTGTAAAATGCCTCAGCGCGGCAATAGTGGTATGCCTCAGGAGTTTGGCGCTGGATGATTGACGCAAGTACCTGAATCCAATATTTCTCAAACTCGTCTTTCGCAAGTAGCAGAGGTGGTTTATATTGCGTGGGTCCTGTTGGCTGTGTATCGGCCATACTATTGCCCCTTAAGATCAAAATATGTTAAACAGAGATTTGGTCGGGCGTAATATATCTCCGAGAGACAGGCCGAAAGCAAGACCAATCGACGCTTTATCCTGACCGCTTGACCATGGGAATTGAGCTTCCCCAAGTGGCCTGGCCACGCCGTGCAAATCAAGTACGGATGCGACGTAGCATGTCGCAGTTGGCGCAGACATTGACATGGAGGTACGCGAGCCAGTCCGTCGTGGTGCGACTGCTCGCGTGACGAATACAAGAAAACCAATGTAGTCGCCACCCGACCAAGCCACATCGCTCGGTTTAGCGCAGCCAGTTCTCGCACTCAAGATCGCGAACTCGCGCGAATTCCCTTTCATTGTCGGTCACGATCGTACAGCCCAGCGCCAGCGCGTGAGCCGCGATCAGCAGGTCATTGGCGCCGATGGGTGTTCCCGCCACCTCGAGACCCGCGCGCACGGATGCATAGAGAGCGTCTGCCGGGGGCTCAAACGGTAGAATGTCAAGGACGCTGAGCACCGCCTCAAGCTGTGTCGAAAGCCGCGTCGAAGCTTTCTTGGCGGCTCCGTAGCGCAATTCCGCTGCCACGACGATGCTGGTGCAAACCCGCGCTTCGCCCACCTTACGAATGCGCTGGGCAACCTTTCCTTGAGGATGACGGACGAGGTCGGAGACAATGTTCGTGTCGAGCAGGTAGCGCATCAGAGAGCGACCGGATCGGGAGGCAGGTCCCGGATGGGGGGGAAATCCTCGCTGAGCGGCGTCAGCGTGGCCAGCAGGGCAAGGAGCGACATCGGGGGAGCGGGCTCAATGATCAGCCGGATGCCATCTTTTCGCATGATGGCATCCTCACCCGGCAGTTCGAACTCCCGAGGGATACGCACCGCCTGATTCCGGCCGTTCTTAAAAATCCTGACGTGCCGTTGCGCAACTGCCGCGGTTCTCTTTGGCATATGATTAAGCATAGGGTAACGGCACCGGGAATGTCAACGGGCGTATCACCAGGGGCATCGCGGGAAAGTGACGCATACATATGCTGCAATGTATGCGCCACTCATCATTGTTTGGCTTCCCGGTAAGCCACGGTCACCTTGGCCGGTTTGTCGCCTTACCGCTTCTCTGGCCCACGGCGGGATGTTTTGGACCCGGTCCGGTAGAAGACCTCAGTAGAGATGTAGAAACTCGAGCGCTGGAGCGTCCCGCTCCCGCCAGGAAGGCGCGGGCAGGATGCCCACGCCCCAGCGGGCGAGACGCCCACGCTACAAGTTTCTCGTCCCGGTCTCCGAGGAGAGTGGGGGTCAATGTCATGAAGCGTAACGGCGTCAGCCCGGACATTGAATTCAGCGGCGCGCGGAGGTATATTCCCGGTCGTGCCAAAAATGAAAAAGGAAATTTTGGTGAACTCCTTCTTTGCTCTCCTGGCGGTTGCTATCGGCGGACCTCTCCGGCCTGGCTTCGCGCAGGATTCCTACTCCTCAGCGGCGAAGCACTTTGAATACGACGCCCACGCTCCGCTCGATAGCCGGGAAGTCTCCGTCCGGGATCGCAACGGTATGCGGATTCACGACATAACTTACGCCAGCCCGAGGGGCGGCGTGGTGCCTGCCTACTTGGTGACGCCGAACCTAAAAGGGAAGTTTGCGGCCATTCTGTGGGGACATTGGATGATGCCCAACTCTCCCACCGCCAACCGCAGCGAATTTCTGGAGGAGGCGATCGCCCTCGCGCCGGCTGGCGTGGTGTCGCTGCTGATTGACGCACCCCTTGTGCGTCCCGGCTTCCAACCTGATCCGGGATAGAGTCCCCCTTACAAGATGACGGCGAATCGTATTAAAAGAGTGGATGCCAATGCCATGAAACGTAAAGGTGTCAGCTACGATGTGGGGCGTGTAATGGCAGGCAACTGGCGTCCCGTGTTCAATCCCGAAATCGTCCATCGAGAATTGGAAATCATCAAGAATGATTTGCATTGCAACGCCGTAAGGATTTGTGGCCTTGATATCGAGCGCCTCATCGCGGCGGCCGAAGACGCTTTAAAGCTTGGGCTGGAAGTATGGCTTTCGCCCGAAATGTGGGACAAGAGCCAGGACAAGACGCTCGCTTATATCGCCAAGGCCGTGACGGCGGCGGAAAAGTTACGCGAGCAATGGCCGGACAGGTTTGTATTCCTTGTTGGTTCGGTACTCACGCTGTTCATGCCCAGGCCAGCGGCCTGCGTCCGATATCCATCACCCTTTCCTGTAGCCAGCCCTGAGAGGGCGAAATAGCCGTCTGGGACTTAAGCGGACGCCCACCGAAACCGCGTCGGTGGCCGTCATCACGCCCTTTCAGGGCTGAAAAACTGGAAATGGGGGGCCTTCCGAACCCAGGCCGCTGGCCTGGGCTAGATTAGGTCGCCCCTTTGGGGCTGAATGCACGAAGCCCCTGTGTCCAGCCAAAGCAAGTAGCGCGGACCGTGCGAAGCCGGTCCTTGGACGTAGCGCCGCTCTTTAGGGCGGCACTCAAGTTGGTACGCGAATGGCGCAAGGCGCAGTGATATGAAATCTGCGACGTTGACGGCAGCATCTGCGGCCGACGTTCGGCCAAGGCCGAGCACAACTCGCGCGTTTACCCTTCCCTCACCCTCGCTTCAACTTTTTCCAGTCCCTCTGGATTTCCCGCGCAGCGTTGTGGCCGGGGGCGCCCATCACACCGCCGCCGGGGTGGGCCCCGGAGCCGCACAAGTAAAGTCCGCGAATCGGCGTGCGATACTTGGCCCAGCCGGGAACAGGCCGCAGGAAAAAGAGTTGGTCCACGCTCATTTCGCCGTGGAAAATGTTGCCGCCGGTCATCCCGTATTCTTCCTCCAGGTCGAGCGGCGAGAGGACGTGGCGGTGAAGTACGCGGCTTTTGAACCCCGGCGCGTACTCTTCAATCATATCCATCACCCGGTCGGCGTAACCTTCCTTGATCGTGTGCCAGCTCGGCGCGGCCGCCGGCGAAAGCGTGTACGGTGTGTATTGCAGGAAGATATTCATCACGTGATGGCCCGCGGGCGCGAGCGTGGAATCGTACGTAGTGGGGATGGTGATTTCGAGCATCGGCCGGGCACTGGGGCGTCCGTACTTGGAATCGTCGTAGGCGCGTTCAATGTATTCGAGTGTTGGACAAATGTGAATGGTGGTTTTGTGATGGCGCGCGAGCGTCGAGCCGGGCAGGCACGTGAAGTCCGGCAAGCCGTCGAGCGCCAGGTTGATCTTCATGGAGACCCCTTCGATCTTGAACGACCGAATGGCCGCGAGGAAATCCGCGGGAAGGTCGCGCTCTTCCAGGAGCTTCAGGAAAGTGACCTTGGGGTCGGCGTTCGAGGCCACCACGCGGGCGCGAATCTCTTCCCCACTGGCCAGGGCCACGCCCGTCGCTCGGCCGTCCTTGGCAAGGATATGTTTCACGCGAGCACCGGTGCGAATCTCCACGCCCACGGAGCGGGCCGACGCCGCCATCGCCTGGGTGACGCCGCCCATGCCTCCGCGCACGAATCCCCACAGCCCGCGCTTGCCGCCCACGCCGCCCATAACGTGATGGAGCAGCACGTAGGCCGTGCCGGGCGTGTAAGGGCCGCCCTTGGTGCCAATTACGCCGTCGGTGGCCAGCGCCACCTTCAGGGCCTCCGACTCAAACCATGGGTCGAGAAAATCCTTTACGCTCTGCGAGAGGATGTGCAGGTGGCCAACCAATTCTTCCGCGGGCATGTTCATGACGCGGCGGCCCAGGCCGGCCAGCTTTTGCCAGTCGCCGAATCCTCGCGCCGTAATGTCCGGCGGAGTTTCCAGCAACAGCGGTTCGACGAAGCGCGCCAGGCGGTCAACATACTCCTCGTATTGCGGGTAGCGTTCGGCGTCACGCGCGGAGAATTTGCTAATCTCCCCGCATGTCTCGGCCGTGTCGGATCCCATAATCAGGTAGCGGCCGTCAGGGAACGGGCTGAAGAACGCCGGGTCTTTGGGATAAACAGCGAAACCAAATTTTTCCAGCTCGAGGTCGCGCGTTACCTTCTCCTGCATCAAGCTGCAAAGATAAGATGTGGTGGAGAATTTGTAACCTGGGAAGATTTCTTCCGTCACACATGCGCCACCCACCACATGACGGCTCTCGAGCGCCAGCGTGCGCAGGCCCGCGCGCGCCAGATATCCGGCTGTCACCAGGCCGTTGTGGCCGGCGCCGATAATGATGGCATCGTATTCATTGGGCATAGAGCACCAGAGAGGCCTTCCACCGGAGAGACGCGGAGGCATAGATGTCTGCGTTATAATGCGGTCGCAAGCTTATCCGAGCACGAGCAGTGGAAGCAAGTATTACGGGCCGAGAGTAGGGGACTCGTCCCGGCTTTGCGAGACTCGGCGCAGTTGACTGACGCGCAAGTGGAAGGAGCAACCATGGACGATTTTCCGGATTTCATGAAGCAGGCAGCAAACAAGATCGCCACAAGCAGCCAGGCCACTCCCGGAGTTGAAGGGTATGTCTTTGATGGCGCCGATGGAAGTCAAATGGCGTTTTGGACCTGCCGCGAATCGGCGGTCTCAGCTCCGCATTCGCATGAATACGATGAGTACTTTGTCGTCGTGCAGGGCTGCTATACGCTGATTATCGATGGCAAACGCATTCCAGTCAGAGCCGGTGAGGAGTATTTTATTCCCAAGGGGACTTGGCACGGGGGTGAGCCCGCCGCCGATACCCGAACCATCCACGCCTTCGGGGGCCGACGCGCCGAAAGGGTTCAAGCGCAAGACCCCCGGAGTTTAAGCTGACCCACTTTTAGGCGGAGACTACCATATGGGACGAACGCAGGCGCTGGCCGTAGCAATTCTGGGCGCATGGATTATGTCCACGTTGTGCATGTGGTTTGCTGCAACAAGAAGCTTTTCGACAGTGGAGAGCGTGCTGAAGCGTGCGGAACCGCAATTCGTGGAAACCACCAAGCCTCTGGGAGAAGCCTCCACGCGCGTGGTGCTGCGCTACATGGCGTCGGAAATCAATCGCACGCTTTTCTGGGGATACGGTGCACTTCAGATCGGACTGGGAGCGATACTGTTCCTGTTGCTCTGGCGGCAGAAGCCGCGCAATGCGGTGGATGTCGGCGTCGTGGCGGCCATGCTAGCGCTGTCGGTAATCCTGACGCTCGTCATCACGCCTCTGCTTGTTTCCATCGGACGGGACATCGATTTTGTTCCGCGCATTCCTCCGCCCCCGGTCATGCCGCGCTTCTGGGCGCTGCACGGGTCGTTCACGGGACTGGACGGAGTAAAACTCCTCGCGGGAATTGGCTTGATGATCCGGTGGATCTTGCGGTGATTTGACACCCCCCACCGCGTGGCGTAACCTAGAAACAGTGGGGGCGTACCGGTTTCGACGGGAGCCCTTGCGCTTAGGAGGCATGTCGGGGGCCCATACCACCCGTAATCGGAATGGAACAATGACAACTGCCAACACGCAGTATGCCTATGCTGCCTAATTAATTAGGTGGCCGTTTCCTCCTTTAGGCCCGCATGAGGGATGTGAAGCGTCGCTTGGCGGGATGGCTTGGGATCAGCCGCCTCGGGATTCTGAGCGAGAGCCCTTCGCGGGGCAGAGGCTAGCTGGCGGCTCGTTGTTGCCCGTTCCTTAGTGCCGCCGGCAAAAGCTAGAAGCGAACTGGGATAAGCATGTAGGCTCCTAACCGTAAGTCTCTTCGGACGGGGGTTCGACTCCCCCCGCCTCCACCATTCCCGCAATGGCCGTACAGCGTGCCTATTGCTGCCAACCCCCGCCCAAGGCGCCGTAAATCTGTACCAGGGAGAGCACCTCGTGCAGCCGCGCATGGGAAAGATCCAGTTCAGCGGCCAGGTAATTGGTTTCATTCGTCAGGACTTCAAGGTACGCGGTCGATCCGCCATCGTAACGCACGTGCGCCAACCGGGCGGAGTCCTGCGCGGCGGTGGCCAGCAGTTCTTGCTGTTCTCGCGTCTCGCGCGTCTTTTGGTACGCCACCAAAGCGTCGGAAACGTCGCGGAACGCACTCTGCACGGTCTGCCGGTATGCCAGCAAGGCCTGTTGCTGTTGTGCTTCCGCCAGCCGCACATTGGCCCGCAACGCGCCGGCGGTGAAGACCGGTTGGGCGAGGCTTGCTGCGGCGTCCCAGGCGCCGGCGGGCTTGGCGAACAAATCGACGAGCGCGGAGCTCATGAATCCCCCCGTCCCTGTCAAGGAGATGGACGGAAAATAGGCGGCCCTTGCCACACCGATCTGGGCATTGGCCGCGATCAATTGCTGCTCGGCTTCGTGAATGTCGGGGCGGCGTTCGAGCAACTGGGAGGGCAGACCCGCCGGCACTACAGGCGGCCGCACCTGTTCCGTCAGGCTGCGTCCCCGGGTAATCGGGCCGGGGTTTTGAGCCAACAGGAAGCGGATGTAGTTCTCTTCCTGTTCGATCTGCCGTTCGAGATCCGGGAGGGCGGCTGAGGCTGCGTAAACAAGCTGCTCCGCCTGCCGCACGTCCACCATGGAAGCATCCCCTTGGTCGGCGAGGAGCTTCGTCAGCCGCAACGATTCCTGCCGCGACACGAGCGAGTGCCGGGTGATTTCAAGTTCCAGGTCAATGGCCCTGAGCTGGAAATAGGCGGTGGCAACATTCGCAACCAGCGTGCTCACCACAGCGCGCTTTCCCCATTCGGTCTGGGCCAGATTCGCGCGCGCAGCTTCGGTGGCTCTTCGGTACTTGCCCCAGAAGTCAATGTCCCAGGACGCGCTTCCCCCCACCTGCATGTAATCCCAGCGATAGTTGGGCGATAGGGGACTGGCGGGCTGGCGCTCCGTCGTGCCGCCGATCCCGACCCCAGCCGATGGGTACTGATTGGAACGCGCGATTCGGACTTGGGCCTGCGCCCCCAGCACACGTTCGGCGGCAATTCGCACATCGAAATTGTTTGCAAGTGCGGTGCGGATCAGCGCCTGGAGTTGCTCGTCCTGGAAGACGGTCCACCATTTGGCGTCTCCTAAGGACTCGCCGGATGGGGTAGCAACGGCAGCGCCAACGCCAGCCTCGGGCGGATTACCCCGATATACTTGCGGCACGTCCACGACCGGACGCTGGTACTTCGGCCCGACGGTACAACTGAGAACCGAAAACCCGAGGAACAAGAGGCAGAGTAGTCGCAACGAACGCATCACGCCGAGTACCCTCCCTTATTATTCGCGGGTTCCAACTTCGGCTGGCGGTGACGACCGAACCGGCCAGAGAGATTCTCAACCACCGAGTAGGCAACGGGGATCAAGAAAATGGCGATGAACGAAGCCGCCAGCATGCCGCCGATCACAACGGTTCCCAGAATCCGCCGCCCCGCCGCCCCGGAGCCTGTAGCCGTCCAGAGTGGTACGCAACCCAGGATGAAGGCGAAAGACGTCATCAAAATGGGACGCAAGCGGAGCCGCGCCCCGGCCAGAGCGGCCTCCATGGCGTTCTTGCCTTTTTCATGCTCGAGTTTGGCAAACTCCACAATCAGAATGGCGTTCTTCGCGGCCAGGCCAATCAACATCACCATGCCGATCTGGGCGTAGACGTCGTTCTCAAAGTGCCGCGACATGAGCGCCAAAAAGGCGCCGGCCACGGCGATGGGCGTGCCCAGCAAGACGCTGAAAGGCAGCGACCAGCTTTCGTATAAGGCGGCCAGAATCAGGAAGACAAACAGCAGCGAAAGCCCGAAGACGGCCGATGCCGGAACCCCCTGCGCGGCTTTCTGTTCCTGAAACGACATACCCATGTAATCGAATCCCATTTCGCTCGGCATGGCTTGGGCGAACACTTCCTCCATGGCTTTCATCGCCTGTCCCGAGCTGATCCCCGGAGCAGCGGTGGCGTTGACCTGCGCCGCCGTGTATTCGTTGTAGCGCATCAGGAACTCAGGGCCGGTGATGCTTCGAATATTGGCCAAGGTATTCAGTGGCACACGATCCCCCTTGGGATTGGCCACATAAAACTGCCCGATGTCGCTCGCATTGGCGCGGTAGTTACCTTCCGCCTCCAGGTATACCTGCCATTGGCGGCCGAAGCGGTTAAAGTAATTCACCAGATAGCCGCCCATGAATGTCTCCAGGGTTTCGTAGACCTCGGCAATGTCAACCTGCTGGTGCATCACCTTTTCACGGTCCACGTCCACATAGACTTGGGGGGCATGGGCGGCGTAGGTGGCTATGACTCGCGCCAGTTCCGGTCGCTTTTGAGCCGCAGCCACAAACCGGTCAAGGTTGTCGGCAAAAAAATCCCCCCCGGTCCCGGACCGGTCTTCCAGCACAAAGTTCACGCCACCCGCCGCGCCGATGCCAGGGATGGCAGGCGGCGAGAAAGCAAAGCAGGTACCTTCGCTCACCTGCGAGAGGTCCCGATTGAGGCGCAACGCTATGGCGTCCGCGTGCTGTTCCGGCGACCGGCGTTCGTCCCAATCATTGAACCGAATGAAAAAGAGCGCGTCATAGGAACTCTGGGTTCCGCTGAGTATGTTAAACCCCATGATGGCAGTAACGCTTTGCACCCCAGGTATCCTCTGGGCGATCTCTTCGACCTTCCGTGCGGCGGCCGACGTGCGCTGCAACGAGGCGCCTCTGGGCAATGTCAGAGTGGCCATTACGTAGCCCTGGTCTTCCTCCGGAAGGAAGGAGTTGGGCAACTTCTTTCCCATGCCCACACCGAGAACGGCGATAAGAGCTAGGAAAATCAAGCTGAAACCTGACTTGTGGATGAGCACGCGGGAGAGACCGATGTACCCATCCGTAGAGCGGCGGAACCCCCGGTTAAACCAGCCGAAGAACCAGCCAACCGGCCCCCGGAACCGCTGTCGTGGCTTGAGGATTAGGGCGCAGAGCGCGGGGCTCAACGTGAGCGCGTTAAAGGCCGAGAAGATCACCGAAATGGCGATTGTGACGGCGAACTGCTGGTAGAGCTTGCCGGTGATACCTGGAATGAATGCTGTGGGGATAAACACCGCGGCGAGGATCAGCGCAATGGCGATCACTGGACCCGAGACCTGTTCCATTGCCAGGAGAGTCGCATCATGCGGCGTCATTCCCTCTTCAATATGGTGCTCCACCGCTTCCACCACCACAATCGCGTCGTCCACCACCAGGCCAATGGCCAGAACCAGTCCGAATAGCGAAAGCGTGTTGATCGAGAATCCCAGCATCGGAAAAACAACGAATGTCCCAATTAGTGAAACCGGCACCGCCAACAGGGGAATCAGCGTAGGGCACCAGCCTTGGAGAAAAATATAAACGACGAGAATGACCAGCAACAGGGCCTCAACTAGAGTGAGCAGGATTTCGTGAATTCCTGCGGTGACCGCCTTCGTGGTGTCCACGCCGACTTCGCACTCCACGTCCTTTGGAAGCCGTTTCCCCAATTCGTCCAACACCGCGCGTACTCCCGCAGCGGCGGAAATCGCATTTGAACCGGGCAGTTGGTAGATGCCGATGGCCGCGGCGGGCACGCCCTTGAATCGCCCATCAAAGCCATAGGACTGGGCGCCCAGTTCTATGCGGGCTACATCCTTGAGCCGCAAGGTGGACCCGTCCGGATTGGAGCGCACTACGATCTCGCCAAATTCCTCCGCTGTTACCAGGCGGCCTTGCGATCGAACTGTGTAGGTGAACTCCTGCCCCTTGGGCGCCGGTTCTCCGCCGACTTGCCCCGACGGGTTCACCGTGTTCTGCGCTTCCAGCACGGAAACAATCTGGGGAACCGTTACGCCCAGTTTGGCCAATTGATCGGGTTTTATCCAGATGCGCATGGCGTATTGGCCGCCGAACACCTGCACGCGCCCCACGCCTGGCACGCGCGAAAGCACATCAACGTAGTTAATGTAGGCGTAATTGGTCAGAAAGTTTCGGTCGTAGGTTGCGTGGGGTGAATAGAACGAGATGACCATCATCGCCGCCGCCCGGGACTTCTGCACGATGACACCCGTAGTATTCACCATGGCCGGCAACTGCGGGGTGGCCTGCGAAACCCGAAGTTGGGTCAAAATCTGATCGGTATTCGGGCTGGTCCCGACATCGAAATTCACCGTCAAAACAGTGTTGCCGTAATTGTCGTTGGTGGAATACATGTAGTTCATGTAGTCCACACCGCTCATGAGGCTTTCGATCGGAGTGGCGACAGACTCCTCCATGGTTCGCGCGTCTGCTCCCGGATACGAGGCGCGCACCTGGATTTCGGGAGGAACAATCTCCGGGAACTGTGCAATCGGAAGGGTGACCATGGCCACTGTTCCCACGATGACCATCACGATGGAAATCACCATGGCAACGATGGGGCGGTTGATAAAAAACTTGGAAATCATCGGTTACCTTCCGGCTGCGTGCTCTCGATGGTGGGTGACACGGGCATGCCATCGCGCACCTTCGAGGTGCCGTCGGAAACCACTTCTTCACCCGGGGCCAAGCCCGCGTCGACGACCCACAACGGCCCCACGCGATCCCCAACCTTGACTTTTCGTACAGAAATAGCGTTCTTCGCGTCCACGACGGCCACCTCGTAGGTGCCCTGTAGTTCCGTCACGCACCGCTGGGGAACCAGAACCGCCCCCTGGCGTACGCCCAGCAGTGCTCGAACCCTTGCGAACTGCCCGGGCCGCAGTATATTCCCGGGATTGGGGAACGCTCCGACTACCCGGATCGTTCCGGTCTGTGGGTCCACCTGGCGGTCCGTGAAGATCACCTGACCCTTGTGCGGATAAGTCGAACCATCGGAGAGAATCAGGTCAAGTGCCCTTGTGTCTGAGGCACGAAGTAAGTTGCTTGTCGAGGCCTTCTTCAGGAGCTTCGAAGTGAACTGGAGATACTCCTGCTCACTGATCGGGAAATAGACTTTGATGGGATCGACCTTGGAGACCATGGTCAAGGCGGTGGCCGGCGAAACCAGGTTTCCCATCTGGGTAGTGGCAATTCCCGCGACCCCGTCCACGAGAGAAAGAACCTTGGTAAACCCGAGGTTCAGTTGGGCTTGCTCGACCGCGGCCTCCGCGGACTGAATAGCGGCTTGCGCCTGCATCTGGGCTGCCGTTTCGGCGTCAAGCTGGCTCTGCGCGATGGCCCGCTCCTTCACCAAGGGAGTGTCGCGCTTCACATTCACGTCGGCCAAATACAGTTGCGCCCGGGCTTGTGCCAGTTGCCCCTTTGCCTGGTCGAGCACCGCTTGGAACGGCCGCGGGTCGATTTCAAACAGCACGTCACCCTTGTGAACGTAGGAGCCTTCCTTGTAGTTCTGTTTGATGAGATATCCGCTCACCTGGGCCTGAATCTGGGCATTTACGTACCCGTCCAGGGTTGCAACCCACTCGGCATGGACAGGCACGTCCATCTGGATCGTCTTCACCACGCCCACCGGCATGGAGGGCCCTGGAGCAGCAGCCTGCGGTTTAAGACCACCGCAACTGGAATCTGTCAGCAGCACGGCCGCAAGCGCGGCCAGCATCAAGGCAGCTCGTATGCGGTCGTATACTTCCGGCCAAGACACCTGGCGCAACCGGCGGGGATTGGGTTTTTCTGGCTGGTCCAAGGCAATAAGGTCTTTGCTCATCAGATTGAACACACTTTCCAAGGCAACACTCCGGGTATTCGGACAAGCTGACTGGAGTTGGAGAGGTGGTCCTCGTCCGTGCATCAGTGCACGGCGGCCACACAGCGGCCCTATGCGGGCTTGGGCCGGGCTTTCATTTATAAATCATCTGATTGATATAATTCAACCCCTATTCTATAATCGGCGGCGTGCGGTGGGGAGACCCTTGTGAAACCGAACCGATTGATATCCACCAAAACTCGGCCGAATAGCGACCGGGGCGAGGCCACGCGGCAACGCCTCCTCGAAGTTGCGATCCAAGTCTTTGCGGCCCGCGGCTTTGACGGCGCGCGTACGCGGGACATCGCTGAGGCGGCCAAGACGAACATGGTCTCGATTGCATACTATTTCGGGGGCAAACAGGGACTTTACGATGCCGCGGCGCGGCATGTGGCAGAGCGCTGGTCGGCGCGTGAGCAAGGTTTGGTTCAACAGGCACGGATGACAATGTCGTACCCCCAAATCACACACCCTGAGTTAGTAGAGATTGTCGGCACGATGATGGCCAACTTCCTGCGGGTCCTGCTTGGCCATTCCCTGCCCCAGTATTATGGAAAGTTCGTCAGCCAAGCGGCGTCCGGCCCCCCCCGCGCTTTTCGCCTCCTCATTCGCGGACTCGCGCCGCTGAGGGAAACGCTCGTCGAAGCCATAGCCCGGCTTACCGGGGAATCCGCAACCTCGCCTGGCACTCAATTGCGGGCGCTTGCCATCATCGGGTCCTGCGTCTATTTTCGGCGTGACCGTTCCGCCGTATTGCACGCCCTAAAATGGAAGCAGATCGGCTCGAAAGAGATCGAGATCATCGAACGGGCCATTCGGGCGAATATTCAGGCCATGTTCGCCCGGTCTTCCGACCATACTTCCCTATGACTGACGCAGCAGGCACGGCGAGAAGGCCATGTCCAGTCTCACGTTTACTTTTCGAGTGCCATGTGATAAGTATTCGCCGACTGGTGGAGGACTATGCATCCTCATTTTGTTGACTACGCGATTATTGCTATCTATTTCGTCTTCGTACTGGGAATCGGTTTCGCCCTTCGCGGGCGGATGAAAACCAGTGAAGACTTCTTCCTCTCGGGCCGTTCGATTCCAGGCTGGATCACCGGCTTGGCGTTCATGTCCGCCAACCTCGGCGCCCTGGAAGTCATGGGTCATGCCGCCAACGCTGCCAAGTACGGCATGTACGTGAACCACTTTTACTGGCTGGCAGCCATGCCGGCCATGTGTTTTGTGGGCGTCTTCATGATGCCGTTCTATTACGGCAGTAAGGTCCGCAGCGTGCCGGAATTTCTGCGCAAACGCTACGATGAGAAGACGCGCACGCTCAACGCCCTCTGCTTCGCCTTCATGGCGCTGCTGGTTTCAGGCGTTGACCTCTACGCGATGGCGATTCTGTTTCAGCGTCTGCTCAACTGGCCGTTTTGGGCGAGCGTCGTTGCCTCGGCCGTGGTCGTCGCCATTTATATTTACCTCGGCGGGCTCACCTCCTCGATTTACAACGAGGTGCTGCAATTCTTCCTGATTGTTTTCGGATTCCTGCCCCTGGCGATTCTGGGCTTGAAAGCCGTGGGAGGATTTGCGGGGCTCAAGGCCAGCCTTCCCAATCCCGGTTATGCGCACACGTGGGCGAACATCTGGCATGCCGCGGACAATCCCATGGGGGTTAACTGGTTTGGAACGATCTTCGGATTGGGCTTCGTGC